>WTGA01000049.1 GCA_011523765.1 Gammaproteobacteria bacterium | reverse complement strand
GGGCAGTGCCTTGTGATCCCGTACGGATTGGCTGTACGCGGACTGCGGGGTTTCCAGGCGTGATCACGGGTTGCTTTGACCTTACCCCTGGCCGACATCTCGATCGCCTTTCATCTGCGGCGGCGGGCATTGACGATATTCCACCAGCGCTGACCTTCCTGTGACCTCGAGGATGCGGACCAGAAACTCTTTGCCATTGGCATCACAGAGGTGCATTTCCTCGCCCGGCTGGAAAGAAACCGGTTGCGGATGACCTTGGTTGATAGCGATATTTCTCGCATACAGATATGTTCTGCCGTGCGTGTCCCGTTTGGGGTTCAATTGCCCTGTCAAGCCGGGAATGCTGCCCACCGCCTGCGGAAACAGGATTGAGCCTCCATCCCGTAACGGGCTCAGGCGGATATGGAGAATGCGTTCGGCAGGAATCCAGTCCCTCTCCAGGTGCGCCGCGAACCCCCTGGCAGCCACGAACAGCGCCATTGGCAAATGACTGGAATGCAGTTCAAGGATCACTTCGCCCTGTTCATCGGTCCTTGCCTCTTTCCAGGTCTGGTTGGGAAACAGCACGAGGAGGTTGGCATCGGTGACCGGTCGACCTTTCTTGTTGCAGACGCGCACGACGGCATTGGCAACCGGTCGCATCACCGCGAGCAGCATATTCCATGGAATCAATCGTCCGTCGCTGCGCAGTTGAAACTCATTGCCGCCATAGCCGACCACCATGTCAAGCGAATCCGGGTCCGGAAAGTCGTTCCGAACACGGCGGGCAGTGCGGAACATGCCTGGTGGCGGGGTCATGGAGGACTTGGCCTCGAGCAGGGTGCGGCCGGCAGGATAGTCAATCACCAGATCAATTTCGATGCCGTTGCGGTCCCGGTAGAATGAAAGGTCCCGGGTTTCTCCCTGATTATTTCGATGTTTGCAAATTTCCGAAACCACCCAGGATTCGAAGATGGCGCCACGCAGCGGATGCAGGCGCAGCTGTTCGGGGTCCCGGATTCCCAACAGCCAGCAGACCAGGCCCGTATCGTGGAAATACAGTTTGGGCATCTTCACCAGTCGTTTGCGCAGGTTGGCATTGAATGCCGGCAGGTGGAAGGTGATAAAACTGGCCTCCAGAATGCTGAACCAGTCCCTGGCGCACGGCTGTGAAATGCCACAATCGTTGGCCAGGGAAGAATAGTTCAGCAATTGAGCGGTGCGGCCGGCACACAAGCCGATGAACCGTTGAAATGCCGCAAGGTTTCCAATATTGCGGATCATTCGCACATCCCGTTCGAGATAGGTGGAAACATACGAGCGGAGCCAGGCCGACGGATCGAGTTCCTGGTCAAAAATTTGGGGATAGCCGCCGCTGAACAGGGCTTCTTCAAGGCCCGGAGGGTGTTGGGCAAAGCGTTTTATCTCGCTCCATGTCAGTGGCAACAAGTGATAGACCTCCGTCCGTCCGGCCAATGACTGGGTGAATGACTGCAGCAGGTGGAGGTTTTGAGAGCCACTGAAAATCCAGCGTCCGGGTGCTGGATTGTCGTCGATGATCCCTTGCAGGTACGAGAGCAGTTCCGGGACATGCTGGATCTCGTCGATCACAGCCCCATCAGGGAGTTGCGCCAGAAACCCCCTGGGGTCCGATTCTGCGAATGCCCGTTCGTCCGGGGCCTCCAGTGTCCGGTACGGATGATCGGGAAACAGGGCCCGGCACAATGTGGTTTTGCCACTCTGTCGAGGGCCGGTTATCGTGATGGCAGGAGCCCGCGTTGAGGCTTGGATCAGCTCCGGCGCAAGGTCTCGATCAATCATAGAGGGAAATTCTATCAAAATAATCAGGCTAATTTAAATTTCAAATTTGGATTAGCCTGATTATTTGCTTGATTCCAGGGTTTCCCGCCCGTCTTTCCGGGGACACTCCCTGAGAATGCCTTGGAAACAAGGATTCCAGTGCGTTCAGTTAAATACACATTCGTCTGCATGACCTTCACATACGGTAATCAGCCACGCATTCATGGCGGGAGAGAACCTGTATCTGGTCGGCAAGATTCTTGGTCACAAGCAGCACCGGACGACGGCGAGCTACGACCATCTGGCCGATGAACATCTTCTCTATGCAGCAGAAAAGGTGGGCAAGGCAATTGCTGAGGCGATGGAAATTTGATCTTAGGACGCGAACACTGGAGTGTGGTCTACACCTTCCACGGTACGTCTTCCACTGAACCCTTCCCGGAATCACTCACGCGGTTTCTGTACCGACCAACATACCCCAATTTCTTCAAGAGAATCATTTCAATATACCATTGGCCCAAGCGTAAAGCATCGATCTGCACTTCTGCATTATCGCCATATTTCTTCTTCGCATGCACCAGATCGTTGCGAAGTGCGACAATCGCCTTGGGTCCATCCCTGCCCACACAAGGACAATTCTGGAAAAAGTCATCCAGATTGCTGCATGATGAAGGGATTGCTGTGCAAAGCCCGATTTTCTTTATTGATTCCGACAAAAACTTTCCCATTGGCTCTCCTTTCTTCTTCGGGCCTACGATTTCGCAACATAGAGATTCCAGCGCAGTCTGTATGAGAATAATTCCGATGTGGAAAGGACCGTTCTTGCTATTGAGATACCAGTCAATGGTCCGCAATAGCACGTCCTTCCAGTCTGGACAACTATACAAACTCCAGAACCCGGAAAAAGCGCGCGAAAGATTCTCTCCTCCATCCGGTCTCGTGGGTAGCCATGTATCGTTTCCGCAACGCCATGAATCAGTATGGGTAGTACCCCATTCCAGAAAAGATTGTCCACCTTCTGGATCAACTGCTTTCACACGCACCAGTCCACATTCCGCACCCCGAGAGAACGAGAGAAACGCCCGCAACCCACGTAAAATATCTTCCGCTTCCTCTACCGAAAAGGGTTTCCCATCACAGTGCTGGATGACACCGGTGTGCGTGATACCGTAGCCATCCGTTTGATCCAAGTATTTCTTTTGTGCAGGAAAGCTGGCAGCTTGAGTCAGACGAATTTGTAAATTGTTGTGTACAAGTTTTGTTTGACCCAATCGGATAGTATATTGATTAGGATTGATCCACTTGTCTTGCTGTCCGAAAAACTCTGGGAAATTGAGTACGCTGAAACAGATGGAGTCAATCCGCGCATCAGCCGGTATTACAGTAATGGGAGACTTGTATAGGCAGAAGGCACCTTTTGCTGTGCCGTTGGAGAACCCGGACATGCTCCGCCGGTAAAGGATAACCTGAATATCACGCTTGTCCTTTACCTTGACAACAAATGACTCTTCTGTATGACCCACTATTCCTATAGGAAAACTCTCTGATTCTATTAACAGTACAATCTTTGGCGATAAGTGCAGAACAACCTGCGCCGCACACGGCTCTGGTAAACGGTGCCCATTGATATGGGTAATGAGAATTTCCTCAAGGAAAATCGGAGCATTTGGCTCTTGAGGAAATTCATTCGATTTTGTCATCTGATTTCTCTGCCCCCGTGTTCTATCCCCTTTCTAACAAATCCCCTAAACTCGATTCTTGCCGAAGGAATTGCAGGCACTTTGGTATGCTCCTGTTCGGATTTCCGTACAATTGTACGGGCGCGCGAAGTTCGTTTCCCAGTATGGCATTACTGAAAGCAATAACCCCAGAAACCCGGTGCAAAGAATCTGAAAACGTCTCCTGATCAATAGGGTAGGGATGCCCATAAATTGCCGTTTGCACATCACCCGGAAAGCATTCCGAATGACAAACGTTGATAGCAATCAGATTGATAGCAATCAGAAATACTTCCTGTTCAAGCTTTTTGCCTTTCCAGTCTTTGGCTTTCTTGTACAGTGCTTTTTTCACCGGTGATATCCCGTCCACAGGGCCGCCTCTGTCTAGACCACAGACTTGGCCCTGACCATTCGAAGCGATGGGTGGGTAAAGAGATGCGTCTAGTCGCCATTTGTCTTTCTTGATAGAAATTCGGGGACGATGCCGAATGGGTCCGTATCGTAGTCTTCTGACATCGTCCGGAGTATATGACTCAAGCAGGTTGTTGATTGGATCAGCTAGTTCCTGTTTGCCCAGCGTGTTGCGAAGCTCTCCCTTTGCCACCAAACAAACGTCAGAGTGAGGATGCTTTATTGCCCTTCGTATCTTTCGTAGCATCTTCTTCATTGGTGTTTGAGCGCAATATTCTTCTATTAACTCCGCATACAGTCGCTTCCACGTAAAACCTATCCTGACCATGAGTAACACGAAAATCAACTGTTCCATCTGTGCCTGAAAAGGGCGGATGAATTTCTACGTTGCAATTGAGACGTTGCAATATCGCAAAAACCTGCAACTCGAAATACGCACCCATGAATTCCGAGAAATCCTTCGACTGAAGCCTACGTTTCAGTTCCTCTCTGTGGTCGATAGGGAACATACAAAACCATTTTTTCGTCCACTGGCAGATTACAATAGCATCCTTTCGCCCCCCGCGTTCCAAAAATTCGAAGGTTGTCTCGCCTTCGAGTATTGGCCCTTCTTGTTGCGGGACTGACGTAAACAATGAATCGGTCATCGCCTTCGACGTCTCCTGCCCGTCATTCCCGCCGCAAGCGGCGTTTGCATCTTCTCATACAGCCCGAACAGATGCTCGACACGCTCGCGCTCGGAAGCGAATCCGCCGCGTCGGTAGAGCCCGTCCACTGCGCGGTCGAGCGCCTGATGCGCTCGACGCAGGTCCGGTGGCATCAGGTCGGGATCGTAGAGATCCGCCAGGGTCGCACCCGGATGCGCGGCGCGTGCGTCCAGCACGGCCTGAGCCAGCGGTTCCAACCTCGACAGGTCCGCGCCCTTGGGCGGCGTTGGGAAAGTGTTGTAAACAACAGCGACCGAGTACATGTAGTCGCTCTTCATGCGTCCCGTAACCGCCCGCATCCAGGCCATGTGCATGGCGGACGTGAGCAGTGCGAAGTCAATGTGCGTCGCGTTGGGGAGAATTCGTAGTTTTTCACTTGGGATTACCGGTGGTTCAAGCCATCCAATCGGCACGTAGTCACGTCGTTCGGAACTGGTCTGCGGAATGATCAGGAACGGATATTCAGGGACGACCGTTACGCCATAAGTGCTCGGGAAATCAGCAAGTCGCCTTGTTATTGTCCGCTTACTCTTTGCTCGGAAATCCCGAACCGCTTTTAGTCTTTCAACAATCAATGGCAAGGTGCGCAGTTTCTGGGGCGGGATATTCTCGGTATGGAGAATCCACCGCATTTCACCGCGAATGAACTCACGGGCACCCGGAAACAGTCGAAAGTATGGGCGAGCGTTCGGTTCATGTTCGAGAAAGGCTGCTTTCCCTTCACTCGAAAAGGTCAGATTTCCATCTTCAAGAGGTTGGGTACCTGTAATGAGTTTGCCCATCCCGTTGATCGGCGCACTTTCCGACCGCACCGTCAGATGCGGGTCCGACAGCCCGCCTGCGTCGAACA
>WTGA01000099.1 GCA_011523765.1 Gammaproteobacteria bacterium | reverse complement strand
GACCCCGGTCCAGCAGGAGGCCTTTCGACTGCTCAAGGTAAAACCCTGATCTGCCGGCCGTGTTCCCAGTACAGAGCATTTTTATTTTCGACCGCGCCCGATCGATCTGTTTGATTTAACAGTGTTTCAACGTCAAAGCCGCTCGATTTTCCTTCAGAACTTCAGCTTAACGCATGATGAACGGATTGGCCATCGGCTCGCTCGAAGTGTTGATCCATACGGTCTTCGTCCTCGTATAGTCCAGCAGGGCCTCCATCCCCGCTTCCCGGCCATAGCCGCTGTGGCCGAATCCACCGAAAGGGGCAATGGGGGAAATGGCGCGATAGGTGTTGACCCACAGTATGCCGGAACGGATTCTTGCGCTGACCCGGTGGGCCCTGGCCAGGTTCTCGGTAAACACCCCGGCTCCAAGCCCGAATCGGGTATCGTTCGCCATGGCGATGGCATCATTTTCATCCCGGAATTTCAGGGCGCTCAGCACGGGACCGAACATTTCGTTTTGAACCGTTTCAATCTCCTGGGACGGGCAACCCAGGATGGTGGGTTCGAAATAATAACCCTTCCGGAACCGGGCAGGCGGTTTGCCGCCATAATGGAGTTCCGCACCCTGTTCCTGGGACCTGGCCACGGCCGCGACGATGCGGTCCCTCTGCGCCCGTGTAGCGAGGGGCCCCATCTGGGTATCCTCCCCAAGCGGGTCTCCAATCTGTATCCGCCCGGCCCGCTTCACCACCTCGGCGAGGACATCCTCGTAGACCCCTTCCTGGATGAACACCCGCGACCCGGCAACACAGCTTTGGCCCGATGCCCCGAAATTCCCGGCAATGATTCCGTTGACCGCCCCTTCGAGGTCAGCATCCTCGAAGATGACCATGGGAGACTTGCCGCCGAGTTCAAGGGAAACATGGGCGTAATTGCGGCTGGTATTTTGAATGATCCGGGAAGCGGTTTCCGGTCCGCCCGTAAAGGCGACGCGGGCGACATCCGGATGGGCCGTCAACGCCCGGCCGCAGGGTTCCCCGTAACCGGTAATCACGTTGACGACACCGGGGGGGAAACCGGCTTCGTCAACCAGCCGGGCAAACTCGAACATCGGGGCCGGCGCTTCTTCAGAGGCTTTCAGCACCACGGTATTGCCGGCCGCCAGTGCCGGCCCCAACTTGGTGGCAGTCAAAAACATCTGGGCATTCCAGGGCACCACGGCCGCGACCACGCCAATGGGCTCCCGGGTGGTGAAAACATGCATGTCGGGCTTGTCTATCGGCAGCGTGGCCCCTTCGGTCTTGTCTGCCAGCCCGGCAAAATAATCGTAATAATCCGACACGTATCCCGTTTGCCCGCGCGTTTCCTTGAGCAGTTTTCCGCTGTCAATGGTCTCGATATCCCCAAGATGGTCCACCTCGCCGGCGATCAGCTCTCCGAGCCGGCGCATCATTTTTCCGCGCTGGGTTGCGGTCATCTTTCCCCACGGACCCTCAAACAATGCGCGCTTCGCCGCAGCCACTGCCTGGTTGACATCCTCCTCGGTGGCGGCGGGCACTTCCGCCCATTCCTCCTCATTCGCCGGATTGATGGACCGCAATGTTGCGCCATCGGATGCGTCACCCCACTTGCCGTTGATATAGTGTTGGTACCTCTGCATTGATTTCACCTCTTTGAGAACATTTTTCCGAACATACGCCCAATGTAAAACTATTTGACCAGAAAAGACAGGACCTGGTTTGCCATCTCCTGCGCGAATTCGGCCGGCCCCATGTGACGATGAGACGGATTGATGACCAGTTCCGAGTTCGGCAGGTGCCGGGCCAGCTTTTCGGACATGGCGGGGGTTGAACCGGTATCATCACTCCCGGTCACCACCAGGGCCGGACAGGTTACCCCGTCAATCGGGTAGTGCCGCATTTCCGCTTCTGCATGCCCGAACAGGCGGTACGCCTTGAGGTATCCGTCCCCCGTGTGCCGGGCGAATACCGCCCGCAGCCGGTCCATTTCATGCGGATTTTCCAAGCGGTAGGATTCGGTATACCACCGCTCGATGGCCATTTCCACGGTGGCCATCGGGCCCCGTTCCCGGGTGATGGCATACCGTTCCCGAACCGCCCGGCATTGGGCCTCGGTCCGCTGGTAGACACTGTGCAGCAGCACAAGGTGCGTCAGTCGACTGCCATGCCGGGAGGCATAGGCCTGGCTGATGATGGCACCCAGTGAAAACCCGGCCAGGGCGATTTCCGGCATCCCCAAATGATCCAGCAGGCCTTCCAGCTGGTCCACGAAATCGCGTACAGACCGGGGCCCTTCAGGATTGCCCGAACCACCATGACCATACAGGTCGTACGTCAGAATACGGAACTGCGGCCGGAGAACCGGAATCCATGGCAACCACATATCCTGGTCGAGGCCCACTCCATGGACCAACACGAGGACGGGTTCCGCGGTATCCCCGCCTGCCAAGCGATAGCACGTACCGCCATGAAATCGCGTGGCATCCACCGGACCGCGCTTATGAAAATTCCGGCAATACTTCGTCGATAAACAACCGGAGCGTCTTTCGCTTCTTGTGGTGGTTCATCCCATTGTCGAGCCAGATTGAAAATTCATCGTATCCCATGGCCTCGTAGGACCGGATCCGCTCGATGACCTGATCCGGTGTGCCGACAATGTGATTTTTCCGCATATTGTCCGGGGAGAACATGTCAATGGCGGCCCGTTCTCCGGCAGTCAGCGGCGGCATGGATCCATTGGTCACCGGAAGGTCGTTTTTGAACCAGGAACCGAAGGTGCAATACCAGTCGCTCAAGTCCTCGGCGGCCCGAAGCACTTCCCCTTCGTCTGCACCGACAAAGGTGTGGCGCAGCACCATGATCTCGGGGCGGGGCAAATCCGGGTTGTCCGACACGGCAGCCTCGAATCTGGCCATCAGGTTTGCGACCTCCTCATCGCCCTGCCAAAGCGGTGTGACCTGGAGATTGCAGCCATGCTTGACGGCAAAATCATGGGTGTTCGGATCCCGGGCCGCGATCCACAGGGGAGGATGCGGGCGCTGAACGGGTTTCGGGATGGAGGTGGTGGCCGGAAATTGCCAGTGCTTGCCCTCATGGGCATAGTCCCCTGCCCACATGGCCTGCAGCGCCGGGACCATTTCCCTGAGTTTTTCACCGGCCACCCAGGCATCCAGCCCGGGTGAAAGCCGTTCATATTCAAACTCGTAGGCCCCCCGGGAAAGGCAGATATCCAGGCGGCCCGATGTAATGATGTCCACCATGGAAGCCTCGCCCACCAGCTTGACGGGATGCCAGAAAGGTGCCACGACGGTCGAGGTTCCCAGGCGGACACGGGAAGTCCGGTTTGCCAGGTCACAAAGCTGGGAAAAGGGGTTGGGCGCAATGGTGAAGTCCATTCCATGGTGTTCTCCGACCCAGATGGCATCCAACCCGCCCCGGTCCGCCATTTCACAAAGTTCAAGAAAATGGGCATACAATTCAGGATGGGAAACCGAATTGTCCGTTCTCTCCATATGGGCAAACAATGAAAATCTCACATCGCACCTCCGACCGCTGCAATCGTTGTTGATGGACCGTATTTACCGCAAGGTTTCGACTTCACCATCCCGGTCACTGCCAAAATAGATGCCGAAGCGCTGACGCCCGGCTTCATCGATATACCGCCTCAGCATGGTGGTCTGGGGGCCGGGGGGAATCCGGTCCCAAGGGATGGTCTCAAACCCCCAGAATTCATCCCGGGCAGGGTCCGTATCCACCTTGGCACGGTAATAGATCGACTGCTGGCCGGTTTTCTCATTTTCAAAAACGGCGAAAAGTGAACCCATATCCACCTTGATTTCCAGCTTTTCCAGCTCAGACTGCAATCGGGTCAGGCTGCCTGCAGACCCCCGCAAGCCGCTTGCGGGGATATGCAGGATGCGGGTATGGGGGTCCTCGAACAGCAATACCTTTCCCTTGCACTCCACAATGGCCCCGACCACCACATTGGAACTCCTGCCAGCGGCATTCGCCGCCGACCTTTCCATCCCCAGGCTCATGAATCCGCCGCGGACATATCCCAGCCCGAGCCCGTCATTGTATTCATACGAAAGGATGCGACCGAGCAGTATCACGTGGTCGCCAGCATCGATCACCTGCTCCCTTGCACAATCGAACCAAGCACAGCCGCCTGCCAGAACCGGGTTGCCTGTCCCGCTCCCGGACCATTGCGCAACCTCGAATTTGTCCGCGCGTTTTGAAGCAAAGAGACTCGCGGTTTCCACCTGGTTTTCCGACAGGATATTCACGGCAAACCCAGGTTGGCGGGTAAAGACATCGAAGCTTTCCGCCGATTTGTCCACACAGATCAACAACATGGGAGGATCCAGGGAAACCGATGTAAATGAATTCGCGGTAAACCCCCTGGGAATGCCGTTCCTTTCCCGGGAGGTGACCACGGTGACACCGGTCAGAAAAGTACCAAATGCATTTCTAAGCTGTCTGAGTTCGGACCGGGTCATTGTTCGCATTCTCCACACCACCAGGCGGGACCGCATGGCCATGCGCCTGTCTTACCAAGGATTCTACCCGAAAATCCCGGGTCGGAAGAAATCCGTTTCCGTCCCGGCCTGGACAGGCGTTCATCGGTCCGGCAGACCTTCGGGGCCGGCGTTCCCGCAGGAAACGGACGGTACGCCGGGCAATATCGTTGTGGAAGACCACCCCGTGCCGTTCACGGCGGCAGGCGGTGCCGGCAAGACCCGGCAACCGGTTCCAGGCTCCTGCACCGGGATGTCGGGTTGCCTCCATTCCCGTACAATCCTGCCGCCGGGACGTGAACCGGGCATGTGTGGCCGGAAAACCGGCAACGGGCCGTCAGCACCCATCCGGGGGTGCACTTCAGTGTTCGAGTGCACGATAGGCTTCCAGGAATTCCCTGCCGCGTTCCCCGGTGCCGGCAAGCCATTCGTCAAACATGGTTCTGCCGATTTCCTCCAATTGGACCAGGAACCGCGGATCGGGCGGCTCCACCGTCATCCCGTTCTCTTCCAGGCCGGCGGTCAGGCCGGCCTGGACCGCGTTGCTCATGATCCAGCCCCGGGCCTCCGCCTTTGCCGCAGCGCGCAGGACGACCCGCTGGATCTCCGCATCCAGTTCGTTGAATGCCGCGGCGTTCACGATCACCATGTTCTTGTTGTTCATGGCATTCACGTCATAGTAATGGGAAGCGAAGTCCCAAGCACGGGTGTCGACACCCGTTGCGGCGGAAGTGATCATGGCATTCACCCGGCCTGTGGAAAATGCCTCGGGAATTCCGGGGGACTGGACCACGATGGGCACCGCACCCATCAGCTCCGCAAACCGGCTGGTCGTTGCATTGTAGGTGCGGAATTTCACCCCTTGGAAATCCCTCGTGGACGTGACTGGCTGTTGGGTATAGAACCCCTGGCCCGGCCAGGGAACCGCGAAGAGTGCCAACAGCCCCTGTGATTTCAACCTGGCTTCAATATGCGGCAGGGAAAGCTCGTACACTTCCCAGGCCGTTCGTTGTCCCCGGGTGAGAAACGGGATCGCATCCACTTCAAAGAAAGGGTCCTCCCTGCCGTAGGCGGACAGCAGGATTTCACCGAGCTGGACCTCGCCGGTTTCCACACCGCCCTTGATTTCAGGCATTTTCAACCGCACCCCACCGGAATGGACGGCAATGTTCAGCCTGCCATCCGTCTCGCGCTGGACTTCTTCCGCAAATTGCCGGATGTTCAGGGTATGAAAGTTGGTGTCCTGGTAAGCCGTGGCCATGGTCCAGTTGGTCCCGGCCGGTGCGGCCGTCGCCGTGAAGGCCGCTGCAATCACCAGGAAGAGCGTCAAGAATCGGTTCATTTCAGTTTTCCGGGACAGGGTGGACGGGAATCGGTTGCACGGATGAATTATAGTGCATGACCATGGCCCGATGTCTTCTCATCAAGCCATGTGCAAATGATTTCACGATGCCGTTTGCCGTCATAACTGGGGAAATGCCCTCCGTGAACCACCCGGACCGGATAGGACAACAGGCGTTTCATGCTGGTGATGTACCGGGACAAATCGGCGTGATAGGTATCTTCGACAAGCGGGCCGTCATAGACAATGTCACCGGAAAAAAGGATTCCCGTCGCCGCTTCCCAGAGCGCAATGCCGCCGGGCGAATGCCCCGGTGTGTGGATCACTTCGAATATCCTGTCTCCAAGGTCAACCACATCGCCGTCTTCAACCACCCGGGTTGCCGGGGCGGCCCGCACCGAATATTCGGTCGACGAGTAGGGTTCGGGTGGCAGGCCGGTGAAAATATCGTCCGTCACATACCGCTCCGACAGGGTATTGGCGCGGGTGGGATGGGCCAGCAGTGAGGCCTCAGCCGAATGGACGGCACGCTCGGGAAATTCATGGTGGCCGCCGATGTGGTCAAAGTGAGTGTGGCTGGCGAGTGCCAGGCAGGATTTTCGTGTCACCAGGGGGATGTGTTCACGCAGGCTGACCACCCCCATTCCGCTGTCTACCAGCAGGTCCCGGTCGCGCCCCCGCACGTGCCAGATATTGCAGCGGTAAAAGGCCTTGATGTAGGGCTCATCAATGCGTGTCACCGCATCCCCCATCTTCGTTGTGCGATACCATTCAGTCGCCGGTACCTGTTTCAATCGTGTGTACCCCCGTTGCGGAAAACCGTTCCGGCCGTCTCATTCCATGGAGCCGGAAAACCCTTTTGAATCCCTGGAAATTATAGCGCAGACAGACCGGGCGCCACAGTCCCGTGCCGGGCACGGGCATCCTGCGCCGGAAGGAATGCCATGGATGCCCCGATGGGTGCTGCGGGGACCGGCTGTCCTGCCGGGGGGTCAGGATTGCAGGAAATCGGCGATCGCCCGGATGGCCGAGAGACTCAGTTTCAGTCGCGGCACCGAGGTAAACTCCGGCCAGGTCGAAAGCTTTGTGATCACCATGTCGCAGTCCTGGTCGATATAAATCATCTGGCCAAACACGCCTCGTGCCATAAACGCTTTCCTGCTGACGTCCTCGATCCAGAACTGGTTGTGGTACGCACCATTCGGCGTTGCTTCGTTGTAGGGCGCGTGGAAGATCTCAGGCCGGGAATTGTGGATCTCCTGGACCCAGTCCCTGGAAACAATCCGCCGCCCATTGGCAAAACCGTTTTGCAGCAGCATTTGCCCGAATCGCGCATAGTCCCTGAGCGTGGCATTGAAGCCGCCACATGCCAGGCTGTAGCCCGCACTGTCCACCGTGAAATTCGCATTCTCTTCGCACCCCAGGGGCTGCCAGAGGTTTTGGCTGACCAAATCGGCCAGCCGGGTTCCGGTCACCCTTTCCATGCAATGTGCCAGGACATCCGATTCGATGGACCGGTATTCAAAGACCCGGCCATGCGGGCGGGTACTTTCCGTCAAGGTCATGATCTGGTCCCACATGCACGCGGGGGCATCCATTCCGGGCCGGGGCAGCTTCCATCCGCATGCAATGTCGGTCCGGGCCACGTCGGAATCCGGCGCTTCATAGTCTTCGGTATATCGAACGCCCGTGGTCATATCCATCACCTGCTGCAGGGTGGCGCCCCGCCAGGCCGTCCGCTCGAGTTCCGGCAGGTAACTGGTCACCGCTTCATCCGGATCCAGCCGCCCCTGATCCATCAGCGTTCCCGCCACGGAACCGGTCACCGATTTGGCCATTGACTGGGAAAGGTGCAGGCTGCGCTCGGTCATGCCGTTGAAATATTTTTCAAAGACCACCTGTCCCCGGTGAAGCACGATAAACCCATCCGTATAGCTGGTATCCAGCCAGTTTGTGATGGTCATGGGGGCCGCCACATCCGAAGCAAATGCCAGGCTGCCCACCTCCACGGGATTTTCCGGTAATGACCAGGGCCGGCCTGTTCCTTTCCACACTTCCGCAGTCGGTAAAATTTCCCTGACATGCTGGAAGGTCCAGCGGTTCCAGGGTGCCCGGTCCCACTCCTGCCGGGGGATCCGGTTTCGCCGGGAGACCGGATGGCCTTTCATGATTTCGCTCATGGCAACAGCGATCTTCCGGAGCAACCGGGCGGAATCACCGGTTCCCGCAGCACGGCCCGGGTCCCGGCCCGGATTCGCGGGTTCAGGCCGCACGTTGCCGGAATCCCGTCCGGCATCGGGACGGAATCCTTCATGATCCTGCACCTGCGACCGGTATCGCACACCCAATTCATCAGTCTTGCCTTGTCAAAAATTTTTTTCCGGGTCTCCCGCGGGCCATGTCCCGTTTCCTCAACAAATTACCAACTATTTCTTGAACCTTTGGTCCACTTATTGTATAAGCAAATCCGCTTGTCAACGAATGGTCTTGTTCTACGGGTCTCCATCAGGTTTGCCCAGGCTGGGTACGCATCAACGGTCCCCGCGGTACCAAGGTTACACGATAAATCCATCAAACAGGAAATACTATGAAAATCGAAACAAAAGCTCTCCACTCAGGATTCAAGCATGATCCTGCCACGAACGCGGTTGCAGTGCCGATCTACCAGACCGCGTCTTACGCGTTTAACGATACCCAGCACGGGGCAAATCTTTTTGATTTGAAAGAGCTCGGGAATATCTATACCCGAATCATGAACCCCACCAGCGATGTACTCGAAAAACGGATCGCGGATATGGAGGGAGGGGTTGCCGGTCTGGCACTGTCTTCGGGCCAGGCGGCCACCACCTATTCCCTGCTGACGATTGCCGAGGCCGGGGACAATTTCATCAGCCTCTCCACCCTGTACGGTGGAACGTACAACCTGTTTGCCCACACTTTCCCCCAGATGGGCATTGACTGCCGCTTCATCCATCCTGACAACCTGGATAACATGGGCAGCCTGATTGATGCCAAAACCAAGGCGGTTTATTGTGAATCCATCGGCAACCCGGCCGGGAATGTCGTGGATCTTGAGAAAGTTGCGGAGATCGCCCATGCGCATGGCGTGCCGGTCATTGTCGACAATACGGTTCCGTCCCCCTACCTGTGCCGTCCGATCGAGTGGGGCTGCGATATCATCGTCCAGTCATTGACCAAATACATCGGCGGACACGGAACGATTATCGGCGGGCTGCTCGTGGATTCGAACAACTTCGACTGGGTGGCGAACGCAGACCGTTTCAAACGCCTGAATGAACCCGATGTGTCCTATCACGGGGTCGTCTATACCGAAACCGGCCTGCCGCCCTATATTCTCCGCGCCCGGGTCGTGCCGCTGAGGAATATCGGTGCCGCACCCAGCCCCCTGAACTCCTTTCTCGCGCTGCAGGGACTGGAAACCCTGCCATTGCGCATGGACCGGATCTGCGACAATGCCCTGACGATAGCGAAGCACCTGAGAGATCACCCCCAGGTGGAATGGGTGAAGTATGCCGGCCTGGATGACAGCCCGGACAAGGCGCTGCTCGACAAGTACTCCAGCGGGAAAGCTTCCGGTGTATTGAGTTTCGGCATCAAGGGCGGGGTGGAAGCCGGTGTCAAATTCAGTGACGCACTGCAGCTGATCCTCAGACTGGTCAATATCGGGGACGCGAAGTCCCTGGCATGCCATCCGGCCTCGACCACTCACCGGCAGTTGTCGGAAGAGGAACTCGCCCTGTCCGGTGTCACCCCGGACCTGGTGCGTCTTTCCATCGGCATTGAGAATGTGGAAGACCTGATCGAGGACATCGATCAGGCGATGGCCGCAGCAGCTTAACGCCAGTCACCGTTGTGAATCCGGCTGGTTCCGGGATAACCGGGACCAGCCATTTTTTCATGCCGCGCCGGGCCGCCGGCAAGGCGGGGAGCCATGGTAATCTGGATACACCTGGTCACAGCACTGCTGGCACTGGGGCTGGGCATGGCGAACCTGGCACTCGCCAAGGGTACCCCGCGCCACCGGGCCGTCGGCCGGGCCTGGGTCGCCGCCATGCTGGTCGTGACGCTGTCGTCTTTCGGTATCCGGGAATTGAATGATGGAGCGTTCAGCTGGATACACGGGCTGACCGCCTGGACCCTGTTCAGCCTGTTTGCCGCCCTCTACGCTATACGCCGGTCATGGGTCAGGGCCCATGCCGGCTTCATGATCGGAACCATGGCGGGGGTCGTCATGGCCGGGGCATTCGCCCTGGCACCGGGCCGGTTCATCGGCACCATGCTCGGCTATTGAGGCCCGGCTACGCGAATACAAATCCCTCATATCCCTTTTCCACCACCGAATCACAGATCTCGCTATAGGCTTTGAACCCTTTCACATAAGGCATGAACACCCGGGCTTTACCGGGAACATTGGCCCCCACATACCAGGAATCGGCCCGGGGATACAGCGTCCTGTCCGCCGCCCGGTTGACATGGTCCGTCCAGGCCCGCTCGGCATCCGGGGAGGCTTCGATGACCCGGTGGCCGGCCTGCCCCATGAATTCAATGCAATCCGATATCCACTCCACATGCTGCTCAAGCGCGAGCATCATGTTACACAGGACGGAGGGGCTGCCCGGGCCGTTAATCATGAACAGATTCGGGAAATTCGCCACCATGAGTCCCAGGTAGGTCGATGCTCCACCCTGCCACCTGTCCCGCAACCGTTCATGGTTCCGTCCCCGGACGTTCATTCGAACCAACGCGCCCGTCATGGCATCAAACCCGGTGGCCAGCACCAGCGTATCCAGGTCGTATTCCATTCCCGTGGTGACAATTCCCCGGGCGGTCACCGCTTCGACCGGCGTCCGCTTCAGGTCCACCAGCTCGACATTGGCCCGGTTGTAGGTCTCATAGTAACCGGTATCCACACACAACCGCTTGGTCCCGAAAGGATGGTCCCTGGGACACAGCCGTTCCGCCACCTCCGGGTCCGCCACGGTCCTGCGAATCTTGTTCCGGACAAACTCCGCCGCGATTTCATTGGCCCGGGTATCATATCCGGCATCCGTGAATCCGTACTGGTAATGGAATCCGCCCTGTTCCCAACGGTGTTGCAACGCCTTTTCCCGCTCTGCCGGGGAAGCCGGCAGCAGCTTCATGCCCCCCTCTTCACGAAAATCTCCGGAGAAGGTGTTCCGGGCCCGGTTCCGGAGCACTGGATAGCGGTCCTTGCACCGCCGGTCCTGTTCTTCGCTCAGTGGACCATTCCAGGCCGGGATGCTGAAATTCGGGGTCCGCTGAAAAACCGTCAACCTGGCGGATTGTTCCGCCAGAATGGGAATACTCTGTACTGCGGAGGACCCGGTGCCGATCACGCCGACATGGTCACGGCTGAAATCGAGCGCTTCCCGGGGCCAGTTTGCGGTATGCAGCAGCCGTCCCCTGAACCGGTCAATCCCGTGTATATCCGGGGACTTGGGCACCGACAGGCAACCCGTTGCCATGATACAGACCCCTGCAACATAGTGGACCCCGGCATCGGTGCTGATCCGCCAGGCATGGTCCGGTTCGGTGTAGCAGGCCTCAACAATCCGTGTGTCAAACACAATATGCGGGTACAGGGAGAACCGCCTGGCCACAAACTGTGCGTAACGCAGGATGTCGGGCTGCACCGCATACCGGTCCGGCCACCTCCATTCCTGCTGCAGGGACTCATCGAATGAATAGGAATAGGACAGGCTTTCCACATCACACCGGGCACCGGGGTAACGGTTCCAGTACCAGGTCCCGCCGACATCAGAACCCGCTTCGATCACCAGGACCCGGAGGTCCAGCTGTTTCAGCCTGTGCAGCATGTACAGGCCCGCAAACCCCGCTCCGACCACGATCACGTCCCAGGTGTTTTCGGCAACGGGGTCTTTCAACGGATGCTCTGTCATCTTCACCTTCGGCTGGATACGGTCCGGTTGTGCGTCAACCTTCCCGTTGCCGTGTTGACCGCTCCGGCATCGCCTGCCGGGATGTTGCACCACTCCCGGAGGCCCTTCTTTCTTTTGCATGCGCAGCGGCGGAAACCCCCGCCCGACGGCCAAAGACCGAACCCGACATCAGTCCGGTCCCTCCCGGATAATTGAAATAGAACAGGCCACCGACCAGTTCTCCGGCCGCATACAGTCCGTCGATGGGGCACAAGTCGGTATCCAGCACGTGTCCCTGCGGGTTGATCCGCAGTCCCCCGAACGTAAAGGTCACCCCGCAGGTCACCGCATACGCTTCAAATGGTCCGGTATCGATGGTGTTCGCCCAGTTGGATTTTGGAATATCCAGCCCCTCGGTGCAACGGCCGTCCTTGATATTGGGACTGAACGGGACTTCCTGCCTGACGGCACTGTTGTACTCCTGAATGGTCGCCAGCAGATTTTCACCATTGACCCCGTCCAGTTTTCCGGCCAGCTCTTCCAGTGTCGGGGCGCTCACCCTGGTGACTTCCCGGATCCGGTATTCATCGCGAAGCAGATGCGTCATTTTCCGGTCGAAAATCTGCCAGGCAAACTGCCCGGGCTGGTTCAGGATCACTCCCCCGTATTTTGCATAGGTGTAATTGCGGAAATCCGCTCCCTCGTCCACAAAACGCCGCCCATGGGCGTTCACCATGATGGAAAACGGATAGGAATGCTTCTGAAACCCGTCGCCGACCCGAAGGTCTCCGAATTCCGGTGCATTCCGGTCCCAACCCACCGCATGACAGCCGGACCAGTGGCCGTACGGCGCGGCACCGGTCTCCAGTGCCATCCTGATCCCGTCGCCGGTGTTGAACCGGGACCCGCGAACCCGAGCCAGGTCCCAGCCCGGCCCCAGGTACCGGGCCCTCCACTCATGGTTGGCTTCAAACCCGCCGGCTGCCAGCACAACACTGTTCGCGTGAATCTCGCGAAAGACGCCCCCGGACTTGACCCGGGCCCCGACCACGCCTGTCCCATCGGTGATCAGTGAAACGGCCCGTGCACCGTAGTGGATCGGGATGCCGTCTTTCCCCGCAGCGCGGACCAGGCCCGCCACCAGGCCGGGCCCGCCTCCCCACGTTTCGACGGTGAGGCCGCCCCAGAATTTGAATTTCCCGTCTATCTCAAAGGCCTGCCTGCCCCAGATCGGCAGGAACCGTATCCCCTTTGATTTCATCCACAACAGGGTACCCCGGCTGTCCCGGACCAACGCCTCCACCAGGTCGGGATCACACCGGTACTGGGTCACTCTCCCCATGTCGTCAAAAAACCGGTCTTCCGTATAGCAGCCAAAATCCGTTTTCGCCACCTCCTCATCGGTCAGGTCCGGCATCAATGCGCGCAGGTCCTCCACCCCGTCATAAACACAACGGAACGCACCGGCCGTAAACCGGCTGTTGCCCCCGGACTCTTCTTCACCGGCCCGTTCCAGTACAATGGTGTCAACCTCCTGCTCTTTCGCCGACAGCGCCGCACACAACGCGGCATTCCCGCCGCCAATGACCAGGACATCGGTTTCAGGCGGCAGGAGATCCGGGGCGTTCAACGGCCCGGGTCCGCGGGTGGTTCCGGTGCGTCCTGGCCGCAGTCCGGCAGGGCGGTTCTCCACAGTACGGCCTCGCCGGGCCGGTTTCCCGGCAACGCTCCCGACCGTGCCGCCGGACCTCTCCTGTGATGGCGCGGAGGGACCGGACCGGCGGGGGTCCGGGGTCCTGCAATAGCGGCTTGCAACGGATTCGGGTCAGGCATTACGGACTCGCCCCTGCGGGCCTGAACAGGTCCTTGCGCAGCGTACTCAGGGCTCCGGGGTCGATTTTAACGTGAATCACGGCCGGTTCATTCCTCGCTGTCGCCCGTTCCAGGGCCGCGCGGACCTCCCCGGGTCGCGCAGCCGTATATCCGGCTGCGCCGCACAGTTGTGCAATCCGGTCATAGGCCGGGCTGTCGATTTCGGCACCCAGTATCCGGCCTCCAAAAAATTCATTCTGGTAGGCCTTTTCGGCACCCCACGCGCCATTGTCAAGAATCACTGCGATCACGGGCAGCCCATGGCGCACTGCGGTGGTGATCTCGCTCACGGTAAACCCGAACCCGCCGTCGCCCATGATGGAGATGACCGGCCGGTGCGGGGCAGCGGCCCTGGCTCCAATCGCCGCCGCATATCCGAATCCGACCAGGCCGAAATCCAACGGTGTGATGAGACCGGGTGCCTGGTAATGGGCCAGTCGGTCCGCCGCCTGCAAGCATGCGTTGCCGGTATCCAGGGTGACGATGGCCTCTTCGGGCAAGGATTCGCGGATTTCAGCCAGTACCCGCTTCGGGTCCAGCGGCACCGTATCGATTTCCGCTTCCGCCTGGCGCTCCTTCACCAGTCCGGACCAATCGCGCAGGAACCGGTCCCGCCAATCGCGGTAGCGGCAGCGAAGACGTTTTCCGGCATCAATTCTTTCCTGCAACGCATTCATCGCAGCCAGCGCATCACACTGGATCCCGTGCATGACCGAAAAGTATCGGCCAATCGCACTGGCATCAATATCAATCTGCACGATATCAGCGTGAGCACAGATGTAGTCGTGGCTGTGGAAGGTTGAATTGAACGCCAGCCTGGAACCGATGACCAGGAGCAGGTCTGCATTGCGCGTCAGTTGGCTGGCAACCCGGTTGCCGCGGGGCCCGCCCTGGCCGGCAAACAGGGGATGCCCGTGAGGCATGAGGTCGGCATGTCCGGTCGAAGCGACCACGGGAATCTGGAGGGAATCCGCCAGGCGGCACAATGCACGGCTCCCATTGGCCCACTTCACCCCGCCCCCCGCAATGATGACCGGTGCGCCGGCGGCTTCCACCGCACCGATGATCCGGTCGAGGTCTGCGCCCGTGGGCTGCCCGGGACGGGCAGGCTGGACCGCCCCGGTTCCGGGGGGTTCCACCCGGGCGGCAAAAATATCCCTCGGCACGTGCAGCACCACCGGCCCGCGCCGGCCACTCATCGCCAACCGAAGCGCATCCCGCAGCATGCCGACGAGCCGCCCGGGATCGCTGACCATCAGTGACCGTTTGCAGATGGGTGCAAACAATGCAACCTGGTCCACTTCCTGAAACGTATCCTTGCCGAGGTCACAGCGGCTCACCGCACCGGCAATGACCAGCAGGGGGGAATACGCAAGATATGCTTCGGCCACGGCGGTTGCAAGGTTCACCACCCCGGGTCCGGCCTGTGCGCCCAGCACCACGCCCGGCCCACCGGTGACCCGCGCATACGCATCCGCCATGTGCCCCGCCGCCCGTTCGTCCCGGGCACCGATATACTGAATCTGCCGGCCCCGGTGCATGGCATCGTAGAGTTCCAGCATCGATCCTCCGAGCAGGCCGAATACGGAGGCAATGCCCTGGTCGCAGAGCACACGGTATACCGCTTCGCCTCCGGTGATGGTTTCCTGGTTCATCTCGGCCGTTTTCAAATACTCCAGGCGGTGGTGAGCCCCTCGTAAACCGCTTCTTCCGCCGTGCGCGGCGTCACGCAGTCGCCAATGCTGTAAATGGCCATGCCCCGGTTTTCGATACGCTCGCTCAAAGGGTCCACGGAGACATGCCCAAGAGACAGCACCACGGTTTCAATGCCTTCAATGACCACCGGGTCATCGGTCAGCGTGTCCTGGAAAAAAACCGTGCTGCCGTCGATCCCGTACAACCTGGCATGGGTCGAAATCCTGACTCCGAGCTTTTTGATCCTGCGGACAAAATGGTTCCGGGTATAGGCCTGCAGTGCCTCACCGGCCATTGAAGAATTGGTTACCAACTCTACCACACTGCCTGCTGCCGCCAACTTCTCGGCAATACCGAGGCCAATCCAGTCCGACCGCCAGTCCGCGATGACCACTGTTGCACCCGCCCGGGCACTGCCCGTCAGGACATCCCATGCGGTAACGGCATGGGCGGAATGGAGACCCTCGATATCCGGTACAAATGGCCGGGCACCGGTGGCAAGAATCACTGAATCCGCCCGGACATCCCGAATGGTTTCCGGGGTCACCCTGGATTGCAGGACCACATTCACTCCGGCCTGCCTGGCCTCCCGCTCGAGGTTGTCGATGATTCCGCCGAAATCTTCCCGCCCGGGCAGTTTCATCGCCAGCCTGGCCTGCCCCCCCAGGCAATCCTCCTGTTCGTGGAGCAGGACATCATGGCCCCGTGCTGCCGCGATGGCCGCGGCCTTCAGTCCTCCCGGCCCGCCCCCCACCACCAGGACCCTTTTCGGCGAACCGGTTCCCGGCAACTCCCCGAATTCGGTTTCCCGACCGGATTCAGGATGCTGAATGCATGAAATGCCGAGCCCCTGGTGGGCCCGGCCAATACACGATTGATTGCAGCCAATGCACGAACGGATGGTATCCAGCGCCCCCTTTCGTGCCTTGTTCGCCATGCCGGCATCACAGATCATGGCCCGGGTCATTCCGCACAGGTCCGCCCGGCCCTGTGCAATCACCTGCTCCGCAACCTGGGGCTGGTTGATCCGGCCGGCCACCATCACGGGAATGCCGGCGGCCTTGCGAATCGTTTCCGATTGAGAGGCCACATAGGCGCCGGGCATCCCCATGGGCGGAACGATGTGCACGGAAGCCCCCAGGCTGGCCGAGGTTCCCGCCACAACGCTGATGTAGTCGAGTTCAGCGGACAGGGCCCGGCACAGGGCCACCATTTCTTCCAGCTGCAGCCCGTCATCGACCATCTCCGAACCCGATATCCGCATCCCCAGCGCCAGCCCGGGTGCCGATTTCCGGATTTCGCGAATGATCTCCCGGAGAAACCGGCGCCTGCCCTGCACATCTCCCCCATATTCGTCCTGCCGGTGATTGGTCCGCGGATTCAGGAACTGCGCGGGCAGGTAGCCATGGCTGGCGACGATCTCGAAACCGTCCAATCCGGCTTCCGCGAGGTTGGCAGCGGCCACGCCATGCCCGGCAATGATCTCTTCGATCAATGCGACAGGCATGGGCTTCGGCATGATGTGAAACCGTTCGTTCGGCACGGCTGAAGGGGCCCACGCAACGGGCAGCATGCCGCTGTGGGCGGAAAGAATCTCTCTGCCGGGGTGGAACAGCTGGGCAAACATTTTACTGCCGTGCCGCCTGCAGGTGTCCGCCAGTCTCCGGTACGCCGGGATGGCTTCACGGTCACCCGCCTGCAGCAGATGGCTGGAAAAACCCGCTGTCTCATGGGTGGCAATGATTTCTGTCACGATCAGGCCTGCGCCCCCCCTGGCCCGCGCTTCGTGGTAGGCCACCAGGCGGTCATCCGGGACGGAATCGGACAGGTAGGTGTGGTGGCCTGTCGATACAATACGGTTGGGGATGACGCAATTCCCAATCCTGATTTCAGAAAAAAGATGGAGAAACTGCGGCATCAGCGGCGTCCGATCTGTTCCCGTGCCAGCAGTATCGGATACCGTTCCCGGAAATAGCGGTCCACATCGTCATCAAGATGTGCCGGATAGTGGCTGTCCAGAATCTCCCGGGTCCGGTCCCTTGCCCGGGCGAGAACATCGGTTGCCCCGGCTTCCTCCCAGTCCCGGGGGGAATGCCGGTCACTCACCGCAGGATAGAAATAATCCGTTTTCATCCGGTCAAAAGTCTGGTGGTGACCCAGGTAATGGCCTTCGCCACGGCACACTTCAGCGATCACTTCGGCAGAAATGGTCTCTACGGACGCTTCCACCCCCCGTACTGTCCTGAGAATGTTCCCCAGCATGTCGTTGTCGATGACGTAGCTCTCCAGGGAGGCTCCCAGCAGGCTTGCCTGCATGCCGCACGCCTGCGTAATCAGGTTTGACCCGGCATGGGCCGCCAGGCTGACTGCAAGATTCTTCTCGTATCCATGCTGGGCATCGGGGATTTTCGAATCGGTAATGCCGGCAATGGAACTGGTGGGCAGATTGTAATACCGTCCCATCTGGGCGGCTGCGGCCATCAGGATGGCCTGCTCTCCTCCGCCTCCGCACATTGAACCGGTTCTCAAATCGGCAACCAGGGGTTTGGGGGCAAAGATGACCCGGGCGCCTGGATCAACCAGGCGGGCAAAGACCAGGGCAGCCAGGGTTTCGGCAATCGCCTGGGCCAGTGAACCCGCAATCGTTGCCGGGCTGGTGGCTCCCGCCTGGCCGGCGGAGATGACCTGGACGGGAAACCCCGCCAGTACGGCCTGTTCCAGCGTCTCGACCGCCTCCTCGGCAAACCGCATCGGTGGCACCACATGGCAGACCATGACCGTCAGGAACGGCCGGTCCCGAAAGGCCTGCTCGCCACCGGCGATGGTATAGCACATATCGGCAATGGTGCGGACATGGTGCGGCTCCGTGATGCTGATACTGACCGGTTTTGCCGTCCCGGCCAGGCAGGCATAGGCCGTGTTGAGATCCAGGGACAGGGTATCGGGAGCATCCCGCACCACCAGGGAGCGACTGAAGTGATGGATGTTCTCCAGCTTGTCGACCAACCGGGCAGCGTTGTACAAATCCAGCGCAGTGGCCGCCCGATATCCCCTGGAGTCCAGGTCCAGGATGCTGGGGGAGGCTCCCCCGGAACTCATGTGGACGCGCGTCCCGGACAGATCGATTCCAGGACCGGGACACTGCCCGAAAAGAACGATATCCCGGATGGATTCCCGGATGGAGGCGATCACCAGACGGCGCGGAAACAACAACCGTCCATCCTCTGTCAAACGGCCGCCATTCGCCGTCACGCGTGCAACCATGGACGGGGTGGCCTGGCTCAAGCCGAGAGTCTCCAGCAGGTGCAATACGGTCTCATGCACCATTTCCTCTTCCGAATGCAGCAAAGGCCGGAACCGGCCACCCTCCACACCCGGCCACACCGGGGGCATTCCGGACTCTTCGGGATTCCTCGAAACCCGGTTTCCCCGTCGTTTCTTCAAGCGGATGGTGCTGCCGGTCCGTTCCATGAATCCCCCAATCAATCCATCTGCAGACAGTGAAGCCGCTTTTCAACCATTTGGCAAGCAAGTATTGGCCGGACCATCAATGAATTGTATTCACCTATGGTCTTCCTGCGCAAGCTCCCTCCATTTCCCGCGATTCGTGCATTGGGGGCTGCCGGTCAGGCAGTCGGGGAGATTATCCCTGCAGGTCCCCTGTGGTCATGTCGCGGTCACCAAATCCACTGGGGAACGACACGGCGCGCTCCAATGCCTGCATGGCTTCGGGACTGAAATCTTCCGCTGGCCGCGGTTCCAGTTCAAAATGGTCTCCCGCGTAGCTGCCCCGGACCAGCATGGCCGAATCCTTTGATGACCGGCAGTAGGTATCTGCCGAAATATACCGGAGTACAAAACCAATGCGGTCATGGTCGGATTCATTCGGGCCGCCGCCATGGAGCAGTTCAATATGATGGATCGAAAATTCACCGGGTTCAAGTTCCACATCCCTGGCAAGGGACTCATCCACCTCAACGTCCATGATATGGTCATAGAAAAACAGGTTTCCTTCGGATGATTTTCGTTCACCGCGGGCAATGCCTTCGTGAGGGTCGCCGTCGAAATTCAATTGGCCCAACGCACCCGACTTGTGGCTGCCCGGCACCACTTTCATTGCTCCGTTTGCCGAGGTGGTTGCACTGATTGCCAAAAACACGCTGACCACCCTGGTGGTGGAAAGATTCCAGTACGGGGTATCCTGGTGCCAGGGCAGCCAGGTGGAAACCAGGTACGGCTTCAGGTGGCACTCCCGTCCCCGGACCCGGGTCATCTCCTGCTGGAAGTGCCGGTACTTCCGTTCGAGGCCGGAAGCCGGTCCTCCGGGTATGGCCAGAATCGGCCAGACGATCCCGTCCCGGTCAAATGAGTCGAGATCAAGTTTTGTGGTCGATGGAATCATGCGTCCCCCTGTGGTATTCACGAATTTCCAATCAATGTTTCATCGCGGCCGATGCCCCGTATCATATCGCAACGGGCAAATGCCGGAATCCTTTTCCAGACGGTCTAGGGTGCGTGAAAATGGTACACCGGAGGACCCATCCTTTCCAAATCCGGCGTCACCCCCAGCCCGGCCCCGGGATTGGCAGCCAGGTGTCCCTGTTCCGGCTTCAGTAATGGATTTTCAACCGTGCCCAGGCTGGCCAGGTCGCCAATATTCCAGACAGACAGCAGCCTGTCCGCGGGGGTCGAATGGGCCATGTGGACGATGGCGGCCTGGGTCAGCTGGTTGCCGCCTGTACACTGGATGTAAACCGGGACCCCCAGTGCACAACAGACGTTCCGGATCTCCAAAGAAGGCGTGATGCCGCCTCCGCGCGCCAGTTTCAGGTTCAGCCCGCAGCAGATCCCCTCGTTGATCCCCTGGACAATGACCGGCAGGTCCAGGGCGCATTCGTCCAGAATAACCGGCCGGCCGCAGGCCCGGTAGACCGCCCGGCATTCTTCGTAGCTGGTGCAGGGCTGTTCAAAGTACAGGTCCAAATGGGTCACGGCCCGCATGACCCGGATGGCCTCGTCCACCCGCCACCCGCCGTTTGCATCGAATTTGATGCTTTCCCCGGGATGCAGCATGCTGCCGACTTCCCGGATATACTCGATGTCCAGTCCGGCGTTTCCGCTGGCCTTGCAGGAATACTGGGTGCATCCGTTTCTCCTGTGCCGGGCCATCATCTCCTGCATGAGTTTCCCGGTCTCCATGGGAAGACCCCCTGCCGTTGGAACCCTTTCGGTGAGGAGTCCCCCCATCAGTTTATACAGGGGAACCCCTGCCACCTTGCCCATAATATCCCAACACGCCATATCCACAGCATGTTTCACATAAGGATGTCCGAGCATGGCAGTCTCCATCCGGTTGTAGACGACCTTGGGTTGGGATGGGTCCTGCCCTACCAGGATCGGTGACAACTCACGGATTCCGGCCCGGACCCCTTCGGCAAAAGCTTCGAGATAATTCGGGCCGAACGGACAGCTTTCCCCCCAGCCCACAATCCCGCAGTCCGTATCAAACCGGACAACCGTATTGTCCATGCCGGTCCAGGTTCGTCCGGCGGACAGACGGTAGGGGCCACGATCAAACGGCAGGTCAACCTGGTAAACGGAGATGGCGGCCAGTTTCATCCGCTGCCTTCCCCGTAAACGGCCAGCGCATCGCCCAGGCCGGACGGGTCCGGTACGATGCCCAACCCCGGCTCGTCATTCAGGATCAGGTGTCCATTCCGGTATTCGGGAGCACCATGGGCCACCGGTGACAGAGGGGTACAGAAGGTATAGGAGCCCAGTTGCTGGTCCAGCGGCGTCGCGGCAGCCAGCTGTGCCTGGGCAGCACGGGTAAATTCTGTGCCGGCAGTATCTTCCAGCCGCATTTTGATTCCATGCGCTGCACACAGATCCCTGAGAATTCTGGCCGGGGTGATTCCACCCGCATGGGTGATCTTGATCACCATACCATCCAGTGCATCGTCCTCAATGGCCCGGGCAAGGTCCCGGGGGGTATCCAGCACTTCGTCAAGAATCACGGGGTGGTTGCAGTGCCTTCTGACTGTCAGGCATTCCCGGTAAGTTTCACAGGGCTGCTCAATATAGCAGTCCGCATCCCCCAGTGCCCGGAGAATACGCAAAGCGTCCGCCTTGGACCATCCGCGGTTCGCATCCACCATAAACGTTTCGGCATGCATCCCGGACCCCAAGAGCCTCCTGACCCGATTGACATCCTCCACGGGATGGCCGCCCACTTTGACCTGAAACCTGCTGAAACCATCCTGCCGTTTCAACTCCAGGGTTTCCGACATTTTTTCCGGGGTATCCAGGGGAATCGAGGCATAGACCGGCACTTCACGGGTAAACCGGCCGCCGAGCAAATGGCTGATCGGCAAGCCGGTAAATTTCCCGAGCAGGTCCCAGCACGCGATGTCGATGGCCGCCTTGGCGTAGTAATGCCCGGATAACGCCCGGTTCATGATCGCATAGATTCGGCCGGTATCCGTGGGGTCCTGCCCAAGCAGGGCCGGGGCCATTTCCCCGATGCACGCTCTCAGCCCCCTGGCAAACGCTGGAAGGTAAACCGCTCCAATGGGGCAACTCTCCCCGTATCCGGTCAGTTGCCGGTCGGTTTCCAGGGCAACCACTGTGCTGTCCAGATGGGGTGGCCGGTTTCGACCAACCCACCGGCTTCCCAGTGGCCGGAACGGTATCCGAATCCGGTAGACCCTGATGGTGGTGATTCTCATAACCTGTCCTGCACCGCTTTCCCTCCGCATCGCGGTCCGACGGGTTCCAACCGGTGTTTGAACACCGGAGTATTCACGGTATCGTCATCCCGTTAACCGGTGAATGAATGTACAATGCAGGAACTGTCATTGGTTTGCACCATGACGGATATATCCGCATAATTTCATTTTCCTGTCAATCACAATTGGCATGCCTGCCCGCTGTATGACTGAAATGGCTGATACCTGCTCCGTAACCGATTTTTTCGACGAAGAACAGCTTGCACGATTGCATGGTCCGACCGAAACCGGGTCCGCCCTGCCCAATGCCGCCTATACCAGCGAGGCTTTCCACCGGCTTGAACAGGATACCGTGTTCAGGAAATCCTGGGTATTTGCGGCGTTTCACCACCAATTGAAAAACCCGGGAGACCGGTATCCGGTGGACATCGCGGGCCGGCCCGTGGTGGTGGTCTGTGGTGAAGACGGAAAGATCCGGGCGTTTCACAATGTCTGCCGGCACCGGGGAGCCAAGCTGGTCAATGAACCGCAATCATCGTGCAAGCCATTGGTCTGCCCCAATCATTCATGGAGTTACAGCCTCGAAGGGAAACTGCTGGCCCGTCCGCATTTTTACGGCGGCGGGAAACATGACCACAACCGTGAAACCTGCCATCGCGCGGATTTGCGGGAGATACGATGTGATACCTGGCACGACTGGATTTTTGTGAACCTGGACGGCAGTGCCCCGGAATTGAATCAGTACCTGAAACCGGTCACCGACCGCTTGTCGGGATATGATTTCACTGCCCTGCAGATCGGGAGTACCCTGGAATTTGATATCAAGGCCAACTGGAAACTGGCCATCGAGAATTTTATCGAACCCTATCATGTTTTTTCCTGCCATCCCTGGCTGCACTCATTTGTCAGCATGGAGGAAAGAACCGCACCGGAGTTCCAGGACCATGTGCTGCTTTGCGGCTACGAATTCCGGAAAACGGATCCTGCCAGAGGAGAGGGACTGCCCTATTTCCCCGATTTGCCCGAAGAAAAGGGACACCGTGGAGACTGGTTCGTCCTGTTTCCAAATTTCGCTCTGGAGGTCTTTCCGGACCAGGTGGATGTGTTTATCGCGACCCCGACAGGCATCGACCAATGCCGGGAGACCATTGCATTGTATTTCATCGGTGACGGGGCACATGCCGACCGGTATTCCGAAGGACGCAATGCAGTGATACAGAACTGGCTTGATCTCAACAGGGAAGACATTGGTATCATTGAAAGGATGCAGGCGGGGCGTTCTTCGGAAGGGTTCGACGGCGGCGTGCTTTCACCTTACTGGGACCCCGTGTTGCAACACTTTGCCCGGCTGGTTTATCGTGGGATGAGTGAGGAGGCTTGACCTCCCCTTGCCGGGATTGGCCCCGGGTCCCTCTTCGCAACCCCGGGTTTCCGTAACCGTGATCATCGCGGCCGGGCTGGCTGCGGCAGGGCATGCCGATGACCGCGGCATTGTCTTCAGCCGGGCGATGCCCGCATTGTCCCCACAGCGGGTGTGGACTTCGAAGTGGCCGTGCAAAGAGATTCTGCCGCTCGATTTCCCGATTCCCGGCGGGGCTTTATTTCCGGTGCTGAATGCTCTATATTGCCGCAGTGCAGTTCATTGGACGCAATTGCGGTCAATTGCTCCAAGGATCAAAAATCAATAACACTTTTGGAGAGAAGAGAGGAAATGCGAATCAATCAACTATTGCTAAGTGGTGCGACGGCTTGTGCCATTTTTTTCGGTGGAACAGTGTCCGCGGATGAAGTAACGATCGCCTCATGGGGCGGTTCCTATCAGGAAGCCCAGAGCAAGGCCCTGTTCAAGCCGGTGGAAAAAGCGCTGGGCATCACCATCAAGGAGGAATCCTACAAGGGGATCGGCCAGGTCCGCACCAAGGTTGCAGCCGGCTCGGTACCCTGGGACATCATTGACACAGGATCCGGTGGAGGAGCCCGGGGTTGTGCCGAAGAGATTCTCATCCCCCTGGACTATTCCATGATAGACACTTCCAATTTTGTCGCCGACACCCAATTGTCCTGTTGCGTCGGAACGATCGTTTTCGCGACCGTAATGGCCTGGAATACGGATACTTACGGCGACAATGGTCCTCAAAGCTGGGCAGACTTCTGGGATGCGGAAAAATTTCCGGGCACCCGTGCCATTCGCGGGAAAATGCACGGCATGCTGGAACCGGCACTGATGGCGGATGGCGTTCCGGCAGATGAGGTGTACAGCGTTCTGGACAGCGAGGAAGGAATCAATCGCGCTTTGGACAAGATTCGCGAGCTAAAACCCCACGTTGCGGTCTGGTGGAGCTCCGGTGCCCAGCACGCCCAGCTCATGAAAGACGGCGAAGTGGACCTGTCCACCGGGTGGAACGGTCGATTTGATGTCGCGATCGCCGATGGCGGCAATCTCAAGTACACCTACAGCCAGGGCCTGCAGGATTACGATTGCTTCGGTATTCCAAAAGGCGCTCCGAATCCCGACCTTGCCATGAGTGTGATTGCCGAGATGAGCAAAGCCGAGTATCAGGCGGATATCCCGCAATACATCACCTACGGGCCCACCAACACCCTGGCGTACGAAACCGGAAAGATCGACGAAACACTGGCGGCAAGCCTGCCTTCACATCCGGACAACGCCTCCCAGCTCCTGCCGATCAGCCAGGAATGGTATGCCAAGTGGGAGAAAATGGCATCCGAGATGTACACGGACATGATGACCGAGTAGGAACATGCCGGGCGGCTGTGGTCACGATGCATCGCCCCGGTCGCTCCCCCTCTCCGCTTTGCACCGGAAAACCCGTCACGGGTTTTCCGGTGTACTGTCTTCGAATGTAACGTATTGCGCGTTGCAGGCCTCCCCGGTGCAGCGGTGATTCAATTGTGATCAAAGCGCTCCCCATCCACATCCAGCAAGTCGTCAAGACCTACGGGCGTATCCATGCGCTGGACCATGTCGACCTTGAGATCAAAAGCGGGGAATTCCTGACCCTGCTCGGTCCGTCGGGTTCCGGTAAAACCACTTTGTTGATGGTGCTGGCGGGATTCACCCGTCCCGACAGCGGAAGCGTGCGTTTCGGGGACCGCGAGGTAATCCGAACACCGCCGCACAAACGGGATGTGGGGATGGTGTTCCAGAATTATGCCCTGTTTCCTCACATGACGGTGGCCGGGAATATCGGATTCCCGCTCAGGCTCCGCGGTGTGCAGAAGGACGACATCCACCAGCGGGTTGAACATGCCCTGTCCACCGTGCAACTTGACGGATTGGGCGACCGGCGCATCGACCAGCTGTCCGGCGGGCAGAAACAGCGCGTGGCACTCGCCAGGGCGATCGTGTTCGAGCCGCGAATTCTTTTGATGGATGAACCCCTGTCGGCACTGGACAAGAAACTCCGGGACCACATGCAGATCGAACTGAGACGTCTGCACGAAAAACTGGGCATCACCACCGTGTATGTCACCCACGACCAACGTGAGGCATTGACGATGTCCGACCGCGTGGCGGTCATCAATCACGGCCGCCTGATACAGTGTGACTCGCCGCGCACCATCTACGATTATCCCGCCTCCCCGTTTGTGGCCAATTTCATCGGCGAGTCCACCTTGATTCCGGTGAAGCGGAGCAACGGGAATGTGGTGCTGGACGGCCAGGTGCTCAAGGTGTCCGGAGCCGTGCCTGACGGCCGCTGCAGCCTGATGCTGCGCCCCGAAAGATTGACCATATTGCCCGACCGCCGCAACCCCGACTACAATGTCTTCCCGGGCGTCGTCGAAGAGGTGGTGTTTCAGGGCGAGAGCTTTGTCGCGTACGCGGTGCTGGAGAGTGGCACGCATGTTTCCATGCGGGGAATCAGCCAGCGCGAAACCGTCGCCTCCCTGCCATCAAGAGGCAAGGCGGTACTTCTGGGCCTGCATTGGGAGGAAACGGTTTTGATCCCCGAAGCGAATGAAGACGCGCCCGGATGACGGCAAGAGTGTCCTGCTGCCATGGCTGACGCGCTGAACGCCCGTGAACTGCGTCAGGATGAATGGCGGGAAAAGCTGGCCATGTTCGGCTTGTCGCTGCCGGCCCTTGTACTGGTATTCGCCATCATCGTGGTTCCGGTTGGCTGGCTGTTCTGGCTTTCATTGTTCAATGATGAGGGTGTCCTGTCGTTGAGCAACTACACCAGGATGTTCGACAGCAAATCCTACACCCGAATTTTCATCACAACCTTCAAGGTCAGCATTCTCACCACGGTTTTCTGTGTGCTGATCAGCTATCCTTTTTCCTACTTTCTCTCGCAACTTCCGAAACGCTGGGCGGCCATCGGTTTGTTTACCGTGCTGTTGCCGTTCTGGACCTCTCTTCTGGTTCGCACCTATGCCTGGCTGGTCGTGCTGCAGCGCAAAGGGCTGGTCAACGAATGGGGGATCGAACTCGGGCTTTGGGACCAGCCGCTGAAACTGGCCCACAATCTGAACGGAACACTGGTGGGCATGGTACACATCATGTTGCCGTTTATGGTGCTGCCTTTGTACGCGTCCATGCGAGCGATCAACGCCGACTACGTCAAGGCTGCCTCGAACCTCGGTGCGAATCCGACGCGGGCTTTCTGGCTGGTATTCTTTCCGCTGTCTTTGCCCGGGCTGCTGGCAGGCATGGTCGTTGTTTTCGTCCTTTGCCTCGGCTTTTTCGTCACACCGGCCGTGCTGGGCGGCGGCAAGGTAATCATGGTGTCCATGAAAATTGAAACCCTGATCGACCTGTTTTTCAATTTCGGCACAGCCAGTGCATTGGGCGTGGTCCTGATGATACTGACCCTGGCTGTCCTGTTCCTTGCCCACCGATTGTTGCGTCTTGACAAAATTCTCGGAGAGCGTGGAGCATGAATTGGCTGTCAAGACCGGTTTCGGATATTCAGATCACCCACGGCAGCCGACTGTGGCTGTACATCGTCTCCGGACTGATCATGATGTTTCTCGTGGTCCCGACTCTCATCGTCATTCCGATGTCGTTCTCCGATTCGCAATACCTGGAGTTCCCGCCCCGAGTGTGGTCGGTCCGGTGGTATGACAATTATTTCGGGTCCCCCGAGTGGATGACCGCCACCTGGGTGTCGGTCAGGGCGGCGCTTCTCACCGTAGTGGTGACAACTCCGGTGGCCACCCTGGCGGCATATGGCCTGTCGGTATCCAACCTCAAAGCATCCCGATGGATCTTCATTCTTCTGATCACGCCGATGATGGTACCGGTCATCCTGATTGCCATCGGCATATTCTTCGCGTACGCAAAGCTGAATCTCAATAACTCCATGTTCGGCCTGGTGCTGGCTCATTCCGTGCTGGCGCTGCCGATGTGCCTCATCGTGATCAGTGCAGGCCTGAAGAGCTACGACATGAACCAGGAATTGGTGGCAAGAAGCCTGGGAGCTTCCCGGGTGAAAGCGTTCCTGGTGATCACTCTGCCACAGATCCGGTTTTCCGTGATCAGTGGTGCCTTGCTGGCATTCGTCGTTTCTTTTGACGAGGTGATTGTCGCGCTGTTCATTACCGGAGGGGAAATTTCCACGATCACCCGCAGCATGTTTCTGGCACTCCGGGATCAAATTGACCCCACCATCGCGTCCATCTCGACCGTGCTGATCATGGTGACCACCCTGGCCCTGGTGCTGACCCAGGTTTTCGGCCAGTCGGACTCCCCATGATATCCGGCAATGGTATGACGACAGTCACGACGAGGACCCGGAAACCTTCGAGGCGGTGCTGTCGATGCCGACGAACGGCGCCGCCATCGGTGACGGCAGCGTGGCTGGCGCGGTTCGGGCGTACCGCCGCGGAACAGGCGCTGGACAGCATCGCCGGACGCCTCGCCGCCCCGCGCACCGCCGGGAAGCAGGGCGCCCTCGCCGGGCAGGCCCTGGACTCCGGTCCCCGGCCGCAGGCCGCTCTGGAGCCGTGATCCGGCAGTGCCTCCGGCACCGGTCGTTCCGGGGCCCCGGAGGATCCCCTCCCGGCTTCCGCAGCGGTGACGCCGACCCCGTGCACCGCTTCGGCTTCGAGTTCAGCGTCCGGTGGTGAGAACCGCCGACCCGGTGGCAAGCGGGAACGGGGAGCGGGTCCATCCGGGCCCCGGGACGGAAACGGCATTGGCCTGGTCAATCCATTCATGGTAAAGACCGTCGCATCCCGCCCGGCTCAATCAGAACTGGTACAACACCGACGGATCACGTCATCCAATGTCCCGGTGTCTCGGGCTTCAGGCCTTCCTGGTTTTAATCCCAGCCGTGCACAAACGAACGTTTGTGCACGGCTGGGGCTCGTCCCCAGTCCCCCGCGAAAGACAACTCTCAGGCTTTCAGATGGCTCCCATGTATGCTCTAATCCGGGGTCAGTCTACGCTTCGGGGTGTAGCTCAGCCTGGTAGAGTACTGCCTTCGGGAGGCAGGGGCCGGAGGTTCGAATCCTCTCACCCCGACCATAGCGTGCGGATGGGACCGGTCCGGACCGCGGCGGTTTGGACTGTCCCGGTTCTGTGCACCAGAAGGGCCATCCCTGGAGCATCTCCGTTCTCGGAGTCCTGCACAGGGGGCTGTCCACGACCCCTTCCGCCCGCTCCGGCAACCGGAGGGCCGGTTTCCCTATTCACTGAAAACAGGTTGGACCCGGCAACCGGACTCAATATAATCCAGGCCATGTCACCGCAAAAAAACCTCTCCATCGCGGCTGCCCGCCCTCTCTTTCCATGAAAATCGCTTCCATCGAAACCTTCAGCACTGAATTTCTTGGCTTTGTCAAAGTCACCACGGACAGCGGGCGGTTCGGCTGGGGGCAGGTGTCCCCTTACCATGCGGACATTACGGTACAGGTTCTTCACCGACAGGTCGCCCCCCATGCGCTGGGAAAAGACGCCATGGACATCGACCGCCTGGTCACCCGGATCCCGGAACTGGAACACAAGTTCCCGGGTTCCTATTTGCGTCGCGCGCTTGCCGGTCTGGACACGGCGCTGTGGGACCTCCGCGGCCGCTATGAGGAGAAACCCGTTTGCAGCCTGATTGGCGGCACCCCCGGCAAAATCCGGGCCTACGGGTCTTCGATGAAACGGGATATCACCGGCAAACAGGAAGCGATGCGATTCTCCAGGCTCCGGGATGAATTCGGTTTTGATGCGTTCAAGTTCCGCATTGGTGCCGAATGCGGCCATGATGTGGACGAATGGCCGGGCAGAACCGAGGAAATCGTGAAGGCGGTCCATCGTGCCCTGGACAACGGGGTTGCCCTGCTGGTCGACGGCAATTCCGGATTCACCGCTGGAAAGGCCATAGCAGTGGGCCAACTCCTTGCCGACTGCGGGGTCTCCCATTTTGAAGAGCCCTGCCCGTACTGGGACCTGGAACAAACCAAACAGGTTACGGATGGGCTGTCCATCGATGTGGCGGGGGGGGAACAGGACTGTGACCTGGCAACCTGGAAACGAATCATCGGCGATGGCGTGGTCAATATCATCCAGCCGGACCTCTGCTACATTGGCGGACTGGCAAGAGGCCTCAAGGTTGCCGCGATGGGAGCCGAGCAAGACCTGCCCTGCACCCCGCATTGCGCGAACCTGTCCATGGTCACCTTGTTTACCATGCATTACCTCCGGGCCATCCCCAATGCTGGGAAGTACCTTGAATTTTCCATTGAAGGCCGGGATTATTATCCCTGGCAATATGGCCTGTTCACCGAAGATCCCTATACCATCGTGGATGGCCAGGCCACAGTGACTGACCAGCCGGGATGGGGAGTGGAAATCCAGCCGGCATGGCTGGAAAAGGCCGACTATACAAAGAGCGGATGATGAGCCGGGGCATCTTCTCCGATGATTTCAAATCGACGCCGTATTGGTGGGAACGGACCCCGCGACCGGTTGGGGATGATGTGGGGTTGCCCCCGTCCGCGGATGTCGTGGTGATCGGTTCGGGCTATACCGGCCTTTCTGCAGCCATACAGACGGCCACGCATGGCCGGCGCACCCTTGTCGTCGATGCAGAAAATACGGGCTGGGGATGCAGCACCCGCAATGGCGGCCAGGTCAGCACCAGCATCAAGCCAACCTATGCCATGCTTTCGCGCAAGTACGGTCCCGGGCCGGCCATGGAAATCCTCCGGGAAGGAAACCGGGCACTGGACTGGGTCGAATCGTTTGTTGCAGAGCATGACATCCGGTGTGATTTTCGTCGATGCGGCCGGTTCCATGCCGCCCATACCCCGGATTCGTTCAACCAGTTGAAAATAAAAGCCGAAGGCATCCCCAGGGAACTGGGGACCGATGTCCGAATGGTGGAACCGGAAGAACAGGATACTGAAATCAGGTCCCCGGCATACCACGGCGGCGCGGTTTTTCCCCACCACGCCTCGATAGACCCCGGCCGGTATCACCAGGGACTGTACCAGTGCGCCAAGGCCCGGGGGGTTGAAATGGTCAGCCACTGCAGGGTGAACGCAATGGAGAAGACCCGAAATGGTTTTGATGTATTGACCTCCAAGGGAAAAACAAGCGCTGAAAATGTCATTGTTGCCACCAGTGGATACACCGGCAAGCTGACACCGTGGCAACAACACCGCATTATCCCGATCGGGTCCTATGTCATCGCCACAGAGCCCCTGGACGAAGGGCTTCCCGAACAACTGATTCCCAACGACCGGGTGATCACCGATACGCGCAAACTGGTGGTGTATTACCGCACATGCCCGGAAAGAAAACGCATGCTCTTCGGCGGCCGGGTGTCACTCAAGGAAACCAATCCCGAACTGTGCGCTCCCAGGCTCCGGAAATTGCTGGTGCACCGCTTTCCTGAACTCGAATCCGCCAGGATTACCCATTTCTGGATGGGCTTTGTGGGGTATACCTTTGATGAAATGCCCCACATCGGGAAACATGACGGCATCCATTACAGCATGGGGTATTGCGGTTCCGGCATTTCCCTGGCCAGTTACTTTGGCATGAAAACCGGGCTCAAGGTGGCAGGGAGTCCGGCCGGCGAGACCGCGCTGGACAAGCTCGTGTTTCCCGGCAGGTTCTATTATCGCGGCAATCCCTGGTTTCTCGCACCCTCCATTTTCTATTATCAATGGCGGGATGAACGGAACACGGACTGACCACCAACAGCACCGGAAACTTCGTGCGCTCTTGCCTTGAGGCGGTTGTCGATCGCAACGGTCACGAGAAAGGTTCACAGGCTAACCCGGGAAGTTGCCCCTATTACTTTATCTCGACCCTTTCAATCACGTGGTCACCGGTCCCGGTACGTTCCACCACTCAGGCTGTACGGGGAATCGGGGGCGTCTTTCCTCGTGCGGGCCGGCACTGCGGGTCTGCTGAATCAGCGAAAAGGGATGGGGTGTCTGTTGATCGCTGCAATGAGTGGTGCAATGCGGGATATCTCGGCATTGCACCGCATCGGACAACCCGGTTTCTTGAAAACGGGCTGGAGACCCTGCTGGGCCGGGAAGATTTGAGCCATGTCTGGCAGGCCCACAGCCACCCGATTGCCTGCGAAGCGGAGATTCCGGGCTTGATGTCCTGTGTGGCCGGCCAATTCCAGGAGCAGAACGCAGGGAGCGAAACAGGAGGCTCCCCTTTGTCGTGCACACTGTGAACGAAACCGAATGGAACCGCCGTGGAGTCAAAAGGTGCGGCAGATCAGGGTGAAGAATCCCCCAACACCAAAACCGGACCACAATGGGTTCATGGATGACGGGATGCACGAGGGGTGGGATGGCAGGGCCCCCTGCCGGCCACCAGCTGCGGCGGTATGGCGGCACTGCACCGCCCTGTATCGAAACCGCCGGGCTTCCACGGACTTTGCTTTCGCAACTCCTCGGACTGTGGTTGACCTTGATTTTGTTGGTCAATTCACATGGTGAAAAGGAGCGGAATTGAAGGGGGACCCAAGGCGAAACCCGGCCCCTTATGGCCGATGAAGTTGTGCTTGAACAAATGCCATTGGCCCCGGTGAAAGCCGGCAGGTCCACCCGGCCTGTCGGATCGATGTTCCGGGGACCGGACCCTGTCGACGGGAAAGCAGTGCCTGGCACTGTGGCAGAGATCAGCCAGCCTCCTCGGTGAATGCTTTGATCTGCGAGTTCTTCCCCAGATAGTCCTGCCACGGCTGCCAGCCCGAGGGACAGTGGAATCCCCACTCCCGAACCCGGGGACCCGTCAAAAACAGCGACCAGCATTCGCCCTCCACCAATTCGATACGGTGTGCGTACCGGGGATTCCGCAACACCCACGCACCCTCCTCAAACACCCGGTACCCATGGCAGCCTCCCGCAGCGATGGTGTGCTCACGGTAGTTCCCGTTGAGCAGGAGTGACGCGCTCACCCAGGGATGGTCATGCAACGGTCCCGTGGGGTCCGAGCGCAGGATACAGTGCAGATAGGCATTCAGATACCGGTTGCGCGGGATCAGGTGCCACCGGCAAAGATAGGGATTCTCCTTCCCCCCGATCACCACATCGGGAGAGCGCCTTTCCGCAATGCGCTGCAAACGGCGTTTCAGGCGTTCTCGAATAAATTTCATTCCGTCATTCCCAATAGTGGTTTCAAGTTGGCATTGTGGCGGGATTTTTTTCCGGAAAACACCCCTTCACCGGTTCCTTTGCCCACTGCCCGCGGCACCACGACTACCGGGGGACACCCCGTTCCGTGCAAAGGTGTTTCCGTTCCGACCACATCCATACCGGGAAAGAAGCAGGCGGGGTAACCTAACATATCCGGGAATACGGGTGCAAATCTGCCAACCCGAACCCCGCCTTTCCTGGCCCGGTCCCGGCAAACGGAGAAAACCGTCGTGCACGGAGAGGGCGTCCGGGCCGGAGCACCGGAATGATTTCCTGCCACGGCAATCTTCCTCCCGGATTGGTCGTCGTCTCCACATTGGACGGGTCATTGGGCAACCCCGGTCAAACCACAAACGGGTTTGGGTGGAAAAAGTGCTGTTTTGACATTAGACTGTGGAAACCGGAGGAAACAAGAATGAAGATCGTGCTGAATTCACAACAGGAAAAAATTGTCGCGGCCGGAGTAACCACTCTTGGAGCGGGCATCGTGGTTGCCGCCATCGTCATCCTGTTTGCGGTGACTGCCTGGTTTTTCCAGTCCTTCAGCCATGTTTTTCTGCCCCTGGCGGTTGCGGGCGTTCTGGCCATGGTGCTGGACCCCTGGTATGAATGGCTGAAAAGCAGGGGGCTGCCGGGTGCCATGGCATTGATGGCTGTTTTTGCGTCCCTGATCGTGCCCATCGCTGCAATACTGGTCTTTTTCGGCACCCTGATTGTCTCCCAGTTTGGCGACCTCCTTGATCAACTGCCGGCATTTTGGGAGCATTTCACCGCCTGGTTGCGATCACAACAGCCAAATATCAGCCGGTTTTTCAGTCCCGATGGTGTTGGCGCAAAAATCACCGAGGCCCTGCAATCGCCAAACGGCCCCGCTGCAGACGCCGCAAACTACGTTTTGTCCACGATCCTGTCGGCGGGAAACAGCATTGCGTCCGGCATTATCTCACTGCTCAGCTGGGTGATCACGCCGGTTTACCTCGCCTTTTTCCTGTTGATTCCCAAACTACGACCCGGTTCGCTGTCACCGGAATCCTTTTCATTTTTCAGGGAAGAGACGGCAAAAGACCTCATCTACCTGATCCGGGAGTTCTTCGAACTGGTCGTCCTGTTTTTCCGGGGACAACTGTTGATCTCCCTTTTCCAGGGAATCCTGTTCGCAATCGGATTCAGCTTGATTGGTCTGGAGTACGGCATCATTCTGGGATTAATCCTGGGATTTCTCAACATCGTCCCGTTCCTGGGCAGCATGGTGGGATTGAGCGTCTGCCTTCCCCTTGCGTGGTTCCAGGACGGGGGCGGCATGCACCTTGTCCTCCTGGCCCTGGCCGTGTTCGCCATCGTACAGGCCATCGAGGGCTATTTCCTCACTCCGAAAATAATGGGAGACCGGACCGGACTGAATCCCTTGACCATTATCATTGCGATTTTCTTCTGGGGGGCAGCCCTGGACGGAATCCTTGGCATGATCCTGGCGATCCCCCTGACCGCTTTTCTCGTAGTGTTTTGGCGTCTTGCCCGGGAAAAGTATATGGGCCAGATATTCTAGCGGATCACTGGCAATGCCCGGTACGGTTTTCGGGAACCCGGCAAACCGACCCTTTCCCAGGGCATGTCCCGGCACCTCCCGCTGACGCGCATCGCCCGATACAGCCCCTGTACGGGAAACCTACCATTGCTCCAGCGAGGTCCGGATGTCGACCTCAAAGGACCAGGCCCGGGGCGGTTGGCAATAAAGATTCCAATAGGTTTCGGTGAGCCCGTCCAGTGAAACAAACTTCTCCAGCATTTCTTCATCCGGCGGTCCGCCGAGCCGGCCAAACCACTTGTCCCCGGCAATGCCACCATCCACGACGACATGGGCCACGTGCAGGCCTTCCGGTCCATTTTCTTTCGCCAATGCCTGGGCAAACGTCCGCAGGGCCGCCTTGCCCGAATTGAACGCTCCGTAACCTGCCTTTCCACGCAAGGAGGCACTCGCTCCCGTGTAAATCAGGGTTCCCGGGCCCATCCGGCGAACGACTTCCCTGCCAAACAGAAACCCGCCATAGCACAGGGTTTTCCAGGCCTGTTCGAAATAATCCGCTTCCATTTCACGAATGCGCCCGGGCGTGCTGTTGCCGGCGTTGTAAACCGCGAGATCGAGTTTTCCATTTCCGGTGTTTTCAACCGAGTCAAACAGGTCCCGGACACTGGCCTCATGGGTCACATCGCATTGCACCGCAGTGGCACTCCCCCCTGCCGATTCAATGCCGTCCACCACCGCATCCAGTTTTTCCCGGGTCCTGCCCGCAACAAAGACATGGTGCCCTTCCCTGGCAAACCTTGCGCACAACGCCCCGCCCAGTCCGCGTCTTGGGCCGACTCCCGCAACAACAGCCTTCAATTGATGATCACTTGCCATTTTCCGGTTCCCGCATATTGGTTGTTGGTCCAGGCTGATCTTACCGCAGGCCGGTGAGAAATGGGTACCGGACCGCCCCTGTGCGCCGGACCCGCCCAGCAAGACGGGCCTCATGGCAGGCTGACCAAGGAGGACAACCGGATGGATATTCAGTCCGCCCGGGATTTTTTCCGGATTGAACGCAACCAGACTGCGGAAAACAACACGGCCAGGATCAAGGGCAGCGCTGAAAGATTGACCCATATCCAGCCGAAATGATGGTAGATGACTCCCGCTGACAGCGCGGAAATGGCGAGCCCGGTAAACAGGATAAAATCATTCATCCCCTGCACTTTGTTCATTTCTTCCGAGGTATTATGGACTTCGGTAACCAGTACCGTGCCCCCGGTAAAGGTAAAGTTCCAGCCGAGGCCAAGAAAAACCAGTGCCCAGAAATAATACGGGAAACTGTTGCCGGCAAGTGCGATCAGCACAGAACCGAGAAGCAGGACACTGCCCAGGACAATGACCCGTACCGTACCGGTCCGCCGTATCAGGGTTCCCGTAAAGAACCCTGGCGCAAACATGGCGACAACATGCCACTGTATCACCCTGGCGATATGGTGATCCGTGAAGGAATCCACTTGCATGGTGACCGGGGTCGCTGTCATCACCAGGTTCATCACCGAGTATCCGAACAGTGCGGCCACTACGGCAACCAGGAAGGTTGGAATCACGAAAATTTCGCGAAGGGGGCGACCCCGGTTACCATGCCTGGAAATTGGCAATTTCGGAATATCAATCCAAAGCACGATGATTCCAGACAAAAAGCAGAACCCGGCCAATACCCAGAATGGCCCCTCAAACTCCGCCAAACCGGACACATTCTTCGTCAGCAGGGTTGCTTCAGGGCCGACAAAGGCCCCGACGACGCCCATGGCGATAACGATGGATACGGCCTTTGCCTTGCGGTCTTCAGGCGCGGCATCCGCGACCGCAAATCGATATTGCTGGGCCGCCCCGTTGTACAGGCCAAACAGAAACAGGCCGAGATTGAATACCAGAAAATCATCCCCCGATATCGCAAGGGCACACACCACGCTGCCCATCGTTCCCACCACGGAACCCGATACAAAGCCGGCTTTTCTGCCGTATCGCTGCATGACATAAGTCACCGGCAATGTGCCGGCAGCGGTACCCACGAGCATCATGGTCAAGGGCGCAGTCACCAGGGTCAGGTCATCGCCCAACATCGAAATCGCCACGAGCGCCCCGGCAATAAACGCAAGCGCCCGGCCACTGTGAAACAGCGCGGTACAAATGGCAAGAACCACGATGTTCCGGGTATTGTCGTGAGGACCTGGATTCATTGCTCAGCCTGCAGTCATTGCTTGCGGTTCAATATACAAAAAAATGGCGGGTTCACCCCCGGTTCGCGGAACCGGGTGCACACTTGTGAAAACCAACGGTGGCCGGGCTCGGTCCCGGCTTGTGATGTCCCGCGACTATAGCACCGGGACGGAAATTTTTCCCGGTTGCAGGCAGCTTGAAAGTCCGCAATCACCTGCCCTGGCACCTGGCGTCCATCGCGGTTGACGGCACCGCTGTGAGAACTCGTAGGAGGTTGTTTGAGAAGTACGCATTCAGTCGAGGCGTGAATGCGTACAACGGGACAGCAGTGGTATTGACAAAGGGGTAGGCAAAGACTTTTAAATAAATTATGTTTTATATATAATATATACTTATATTAGGGAATAAAACAGGTATAAAACATGACTTCAGTTGCAAAAACATTAGGCCATCGCGAGGCAGATCTGATCGTTCAACTACATGAAGCCGGTAAACCGATATTTATGCTGGAGGACGCATCAAAGCTGACCGGACTGACTGGGCAGAGCCTACAAAACCTGATCGGCCGTTTGACCAAGAAGGGTATCGTGTCCCGGTTGAAATCAGGTCTCTACACGATCGTGCCTTTTGAGCTGGGTCAGGCCAAGGACTATATGCCCAATCCCTATCTCGTAGCCCGGGCGATAGTCAGGCAGCAATTGGGTGAGGATGGCGGATATTACATTTCCCATGCCTCTGCCATGGACCTTCACCAAATGGTCACACAACCGCAGTTTATTGTGCATGTCACCACCAACCGCCAAGTGAAGCTCCACCCAACTGTGATGGGAACGGAATATCGATTTGTTACAACCCAGCAAAAGCACTTTTTTGGCTTCAAGAAGCTGTGGATCGAGAAATCCCAGATGGTGTATATAAGCGACCTTGAAAAAACCGTGCTGGATGGCCTGAAAATGCCGGAATACTGTGGTGGTATCTCCGAGGTAGCCAAGGGCTTCTGGATGAAGCGGGATAAAATCAAAGTATCCAAGCTTATCGACTATGCCGAGAGGATGGATATTGGCGCTGTTTACCGGCGCCTGGGTTTTTTGCTGGAAACCTATAAGACAGCGACCACAGAAGAACTGGACCGGTTGCAACGTAAATTAACAAGAACCTACGCGCCGCTAGACCCAACACTGCCAAATGTTGGAACTCATCTTTCCCGCTGGCGGCTCAATCTCAATGTGAATTCCGACGAGTTGTTGGCCGTTGTTCGTACATAAACCTAAAAAGAGGGATAACAATGATAGAGCAACGGGCAATTTCACTGATTTCCAATAGCTCCCAAGACGATGGTGGGCGGAGAGTCCCTGAGGCTGTTATCGAACGAGACTATTGCTTATCCTGGTTTTTGTTCGGACTGGCTAACTCTCCACTCCGGGACCTGCTGGTCTTCAAAGGCGGCACAGCAATGCGGCGCTGTCATTTTCAGGACTACCGATTTTCGGAAGATCTGGATTTCACCATGGTGGACGAAAGACCGCTTGAGGACGTCCTCGGCCACCTGGATGATATCTTTGAATGGATTTTGGAGGAAAACGGTATCGAATTTGGCTTGGGCAAAAAGGAAGATCCGTACGAAAATAACTACACTTTCTATCTAACGTATATCGGTCCCCTGCCGGGCAAGGCTAAAGAAGTGAAAGTCGACATCTCGTTTCGTGAAACCATCCTGCAACCCATACAAGAGCCCCCATCATTCAGGCTTACGATGAATATTCGGATTTTAACGACGACGCCACTATCCAGGTCTATTCCCTGGAAGAAGTTGTCATCGAAAAAATATGCGCACTGCATTCACCCGCGAGGAACGAGCCCCGTGATTTATATGACATCTACTATCTTACCGAACAAGGGGGTGTAAAAATTGATTTTCTTATCGACGATGTCAATGAGAAACTTCAATTCAAAGGCAGCTCGTTAGATGAAAGGCGTGGCCAATTCGAAAAGAAGGAATCGAGACTAAAAAACCTCTGGGAGAACAGGTTGAATGCCCAGATGGTGTCATTACCCGAATTTGACGATGTCTTTCGAGCCGTGAGGCGAACCTTTCGCCAAGCAGGCCTGATCGATGATTAAAACCAAATCTTTCTCTTATGCTCCTGTTGGTCATCTTTTCTCCAAGGATATAGAGTTAGTGTCTGGCAGAAAACCCCCTGATTTCGAACGGCAGGACGATTGAAATCAATGCCTGAGTGTTCCGGTCG
>WTGA01000070.1 GCA_011523765.1 Gammaproteobacteria bacterium | reverse complement strand
TTTCCTCCAGTGGTGTGTAAAAGAATGCGAACTACTTTTCGTTGGATTCGGTTTTGATTTGGGATTCGGTCCTTTCGGGCTCATCCAGGTCAAGATTGACACCGATCGATTGCCCCAGTTTCTGGATGGCAGGCAACTGAAAGGCCATATTCAGGACGCCGTCCACCGCCTGGGCCATCGGATTGCCGGGGTGGTTCCCGTTTTCATTGCCCGGGCCGGCACCGGACCCGATTCCGGAGATGTGGTTGATCCGGATGCTGTCAATCTTTTCCAGCGGCTTCGCCATTTTTCCGGCAATCCTGGGCAGGGCGGCAATTCTCTTGTGATCGGTCTTGGCGCGCAGGATGCGTTCATCCATTTCATTTTCTGCCGAGATCAGCGCCGCCCTGCCTTCGGCCTTTGCCTTCATTTGTATCGCCATGGACTTCGCTTCCCGTTCCCTGGCCTGTGCCGTTGCGGACGAGCGCTCGAGCAGGACCTCCCTTTCTCCCTTGGCCCGGATCGCGGCGGCTTCGCTTTCCTTTCTGGAGTCCAGGACCGCCATCTCATGATTTCTCTGTGAGACCAGCCGCTCCTTGAGTGACTGCACGGTTTCCTGCGCCTTCACGATTTCCCCCCGGGACATTTCGGTTTCGGACTGGGCCAGGTTTTCCTGCGCCCGTTTCCGGGAGATCGTGATCTGGCTTTCGATCTTGGACAGTTCGGCGGCTTCCAGGGCATCCACTTCCTGCTTTCGCAGGGCCAGTTCCTTGTTGATTTCGGATAATTTCAGTGCTTTTTCCTGCTCCACCCGGGCATTTTCCGCCAGCATCCTGGCTTGATGCCGGGCCTGTTCAGACTCGGCATTCTTCTGCGTCTGCAATAATTCAACGGAATGTTTCAACGCGATTTCGGATTCCTTCTGCTCTCCTTCAATGGACAGCGACTGTTTCAGCCGGGCCAATTCGGTTTTGCGGACACTGATGTCCGCATCCGCTTCGATTTCTGCCCGTTTCTTCTTGTTCGCAGCGATCACCTCCGCCAGTCTCCGCATGCCGACCGCGTTGAAGGCATTGTCTTCCTTCAATGCGGAAAATGGTGTCTGGTCAAGCTGGGTGAGTGAGGCGGATTCCAGCAAGAGTCCATTGGATTCAAGGTCTGCGGTGAGTTCCGCTCGAATCGCCTGGACGAATGCGCCCCGTTTTTCGTGCAGTTCGTCCATGGTCCGCTGGGCGACAATGGCTTGAATGGCATCCACCAGCCGGCCCTCCAGCAGGTCGTGCAGGTCAACCGCATTCAGCGCGTTTCTCCCAATCGCCTGTCCGGCGGTCAGGACCCCCTGTTCGGTTGGCAGGACCCGGACATAGAACGCCATGTCAATATCTACCCTGAGCCGGTCTTCGGTCATCAGCGACTGTTCTCCGGTTCGACTGACATGGAGCCGCATGGTCAGCATGTTGATGGCCTCCACGCGGTGAAGCACGGGAATGACCAGCAGACCACCATCCATGACCACTTTCTGTCCGCCCGCTCCCGTCCGGATCAGTACCGTCTCGCGGGTCGATTTTTTGAAAAACCGCTGCAGAAACAGTACCAGCAACAGGGAGAAAACTAGGACAATAATCAGGATGGCAAGTTCATTCATTTGGATATCCGGGTTTTAATTGGTCGGGTGCCAAACAGGAAAAAATCAAAATAAATCACTATTTATCAACATTCTAACTTCTGTTTTTTTGATATGAGGAATCGGTAGTGTGAAATACTTTCCCAGTCAAGCATTTTATTTTCTTTGGAAAATATTAAACCCGGTCCCGCCACCGGGAAACACAGCGGGTGAAATGGAAAACCCGGAACGGCTGGATCGCCGGGCCTTACAGCGTGCAGCGCTGGCGGATCTGGAAGTTGAATCCCTGCGCTTCGGCGATATACATGGAAGGCAGCCGGACTGCGGAACCCTGGTAGACCGCCTGCCGGCCACCTTTGAGCGGAACGGGATTGGGCGGGGTACGGTGACGACTGAATGACGGGGAAAGCAGGGTCGTGAGGAAATGGACACCTTCATACACGGATTGGCCCATCGTGTTCAGAGGCGGTGATTCCCCGTCAAAATACTGGTGGTACCGTTCACGAAATGACTGGTTCCGATGGCTGTCCACAGAAGAAAAATAGCCCCCTGTCGCGAACAGCCCATCGGTATTTTCCTGGCCGATTCCAAGCAGCATGTTTTCTTCCACGGCGCAGGAAAGGCGCAGAACGTGGTCGGACAGCCCGGCCTGGCCGAATGCCCGGTTGAACAGGACGCTTCCCTGTCCGACAAGGGAAACCAGCACGGCATCACATTTCGATTGCCTGATCTCCTCGAGTTCCTGCCGGTAGTCATGTTGTGCAAATGGAATCAGCCTGGTCCCCACGATTTCCTGGCTGGACCCTTTCAGGTGGCGATAGGCGCATTCATGAATCATTTTGGGCCAGATATAATCATGTCCAAGCAGGTACCACTTCCGGACCCGGTACCGGTCATGCATCCAGTCCAGTGCCGGAAGCAGCTGTTGCGCGGGGGTTTCTCCAATGCAATAAACACCAGGTGACTGGTTGCCCCCCTCATACAGCGGGGTATAGACGAATGGAATCCGTCCGCTGACGATTTTGCTCAATGCCTGCCTGACGTCGCTGGTATGCATGCCGACCAGGGCATCCACCGAACCGATGCCCACCAGACGGTCTGCCACGGCCGCCACGGTATCCGGTGTTCCGCCGGAATCCTGGAATGACAGGACCAGTTCCTTGCCCTGAACCCCGCTTTTCCGGTTGATTTCAGAGGCGGCAAGTTCTGCACAGGCACGGCAGGAGGGTCCCCATATTCCCGCTGCACCGCTCACGGGGATGAACATGCCTACAACTATTTCCTGGCGACTTCGTGACATGAATCGTGAGTCTTACACGGTTGGCCTTCGCTGTATTATAATGGGCGCACGGCCGCTTTCACTGGTTCATCCATTGCGCCGACCTTCCGGTCGCAGGCTGAAAGCAGCCATCGAATGCCAATTATATGCTACATTACTTGAATGGGAAACTAAATATGGGCCATCGGCCGCCCCGCCCGCGTGTGCTCCGGGAATGTTGCGGTTTCAGTGCGTTCACCTTGATTTTCATTGCTATCAGTCAACTCGTTTCATGTCGGAAAAAGCCGGATATGCTGAATTAACGGATCTTTTGGCGAAAGCCTATAAAGAGTCGCATGCGGGCCTCAATACGGTTCTGAAGGATCAAAATCTTCCGATTGAGCAATGGCGAATACTGAAATCGCTTTCCAACGGACAGGGCCGTTCCATGGGCGATCTTGCACAGGAGGTTTTCATGACCCTGTCCGCCCTGTCGAAAAATATTGACAAGATGGTGACCCGGGCACTGGTATACCGGATTCAGGACATCGAGGACCAGCGAAGGGTCCTGGTCCACATCAGTCAATTTGGTGTCGATGCGTTCAATGCGGTGCAGCAGGACATGCAGGAATACCACTTGTCGCTGACCACCCGACTGGGGAAAAGAGGGACCAGGAACCTCACCCGGCTGTTAAGGACAATCGCCGACTGACCGGCACCGGCCAACGTGGTGGCACGCCGGGGCCCCGTGCGGTCAGGATGCACCGCTTTGGCCGCCGCCGGACCCTGTCTCGCAGGAGGAGCATTCTCCCTCCCGCCAACGGCTCACCCCGGGCTGCCGCGGAGGATCCTGCGCGCCGGCGCGCTCCCCAAAACCGCTCCAGTGTCGGGGCTGGTGCCGTCCGTGGCGGGCCCAATGAAATGTCCGGGACGCCGGTCAGGCTTTCCGGAACAACTCCAGGCGGGGGTCGCCATTGGGTTTCATGGCCGGGACGACGCTGTTGTGCCACACCATCGGCCGGGGTGGCTGGGTGATCCACAGGTAGCAGGCACTGTCATCCAGCATCTGCTGCAGGTTCTTCAGCATTTGTTCCCGCCGGGTGTTGTCCGTTTCGGCCATGGCGGCGAAATGCAGGTCATCAAACTCCTGGCTGTCGAACCACTGCCAGTTCCAGACTCCGGCCTGGGTGGACAGCAGCCACTGGGTGGTCCAGCTCAGGTCCGGCGGGGCAAGCCAGCGCTGGAACTGGATATCCAGTCCTTCCTTGCCCTTGGTTTCGACCAGCGACCAGAAACTGCCGCCTTCATGGGATTCGATCTGCATGGTGATGCCAATTTCAGCCAGGTTTGCCTGGACAATTTGTGCCGCCGTCAGAAAGTCGGTGTCCGAAAGGGTGTCGAGGGTGATTTCAAGCCCGGAAGCCCCGGCTTCCTCAATCAGCTTGATCGCGCCTGCAACGTCCCGGGGGGGAGGGGATTCTTCGCGGTAACCGAGCAAGCCCTTCGACACCGGGCCATGGGCGCGTTCCGCCACTCCGAAGTACGCCCCTTCCAGAATGGCCTCGACATCAATTGCCTTCAATATGGCCTGCCGGACCCGGATGTCCGACAGTCGCGGACTGGCGGCGTTCATGCCCATCCAGACATTGTCGGGGGCATATTTGAGTTCCATGTTCAGGTCCTGGGGCATGTTCGCCTGGAACTCCGGGACAACGCTCAGACTGATCCGGGTGAAATCCAGTTGACCGGCCTGCACCGCATTTTCGGCCGCTTTGGAATCGGTGATGGGCAGCATTTCCACGGTCCCGAAGTCGGGTTTCGGACCCGCCCAGTGGTCGTGGGCCTTTAATACCAGTTTCTGTCCCGGCACATGTTCTTCGATCACGTATGCACCGCCCATCGCAGGGGGCTCCAGGGAGAAGGTGCGTCCTTCCGCTTTTTCCACGGCCGCCTTGCACAGGATGCTGCCGGTCGCATACGGCAATACGAACCACCAGACGGGCGCAAAGGCTTCCTTGAAGTGGAGGGTCCCGCTGTACGGGTCATGGACCTCGACGTGGTCAAGCAAGGCCCAGTTGTCCCCGGTAGCGGCCTGCAAATCCGGGTCCAGGTAGCGTTCAAAAGAGAATTTGACGTCTTCCGTGGTGACCTCGCCATACCCGTTGTTCCACATGGAGCCGGGTTTCAGCTTGAAGTCAATGGTCACATCATCCCGTTGGCTGATGGATTCTGCAGAATACAGCTCCCATTCCCAGTTCGAGCCGGGCTTGAAATTGATCAGTCGTGGAAAGACCGCATCCATGACCCACAGGTCAGCGGTATTCTGCCAGAATGCAGGATCCACATTGGAGATGTCGGCGGGCATGCGAATGACGAGTTTGTCCCCACTGGCCGCAAAGGTGAAATTGCCGCCAAACTGGGCAGCGGCCAGGGTTGCCGCGGAGGCACCGAGAAACTGTCGACGTGAAATCGGATTATTCATTGCACTGGTTTCCTCATTGATTGATTATACGGGATGCGGCCAGTATGTTCTGTCATGACCTGACCGGCATACGCTCCAACATTCCTGCTCTCCTCTCCCTCCCTGTCAGGGCCGGAGATTCCAGTGTATTCTCCTGCCCTTGAGGGGGAACCATTTACCTGGTTGGTCCGGGTTCCAACTTCGTTGGAAGAGGCTCATGCATCTTCTCCGCAGGGGCCCCAGACCAGTGGATCACTGGTGTTGGAAACGAAACTTGTTGATCGTTTCAAACCCGATTGTAAGGATATTTTCCGAATCTGCAAGTTTGATCCATTTATGTTACGACATCTGCAAGTTTGATCCATCTATATTACGAATAAAAAAACGGTTCACCGCCGCCTCTGCTGCCGGTTGAGACCGGCAGGGGAGTCTTTCCAAAGAATTCCCAGGGGGGTAATTTAACAGGCAATCAATCGGCAGTAGATGTACATTTCCAGCGGCGGGATTGTGCTTGCGCACACCACCACAACATGGCAGGCGTATGCCGATATACCGGATCGATAACAAAAGGGTGATCCCGATTGAGAGAACCACCTTCGCGCAACTGGACATGCGTGAACGCGATGATCTCCAGGCGCTTCTCAAGTCGCAGATCGATGTGATCTCGCCCGACACGCTGATCGTGGCCGAGGAGTTTGGCGAATGGGAGGGCAGCCGGCGGCGAATTGATCTTCTGGGAATTGATAAGGATGCGAACCTGGTGGTGATTGAACTCAAGCGCACGGAAGACGGTGGGCACATGGAATTGCAGGCTATTCGATACGCCGCAATGATCTCGTCCCTGACCTTTGACAAGATGGTCACACATTACGAACGTTATCTGAGTAATAATGGTATCGGGCAGGAGGCCAAAAGCAGTCTTCTTGAATTCTTGGGCTGGGATGAACCGGACGAGGAACAGTTTGGTCAAGAGGTCCGGGTCACCCTCGCCTCAGCCGATTTCTCAAAAGAGCTGACGACCGCGGTCATGTGGCTGAATGATTTCGGGTTGGATATTCGCTGTATACGAATGGACCTTTACACGCATAACGGAGAGATGTTCCTCGACATTCAGACGGTGATCCCGATCCCGGAAGTCGCCGACTATCAGGTCCGGATTCGCGAGAAGAAACAAAAAGAGCGGGAGTCCAGAAAATACACCCATGATTTAACCAAATATGATGTCCGCATCGCCGGGGAGTCATTCCCGGCACAAAATAAACGCTGGATGATGTTTCGACTCATCTCTGGAGTACTGGCAAATGGTCACACACCAGAGAAAATCACGAAGGCAGTCCCCGGCCAGAGAAGACTCTTCCAGATTCTTGAGGGCGAGTTGAGCACGGAACAGGTTTATCAAGCCCTCATGGAGGGTGATCCGGGCGGTAAGGTGCCCAGAGCCAGGCGATTTTTCAGCGGCGATGACGAGTTCTTTCCGATTGAGGGCAAGACGTATGTGCTCACTAACCAGTGGGGTTCCGGCACACTGGAAGCGGCCGAGTCATTGAAGAAAACATTTCCAGATTTAAAGATCGAGTTCAAACCGAGCGGTTAAGAGCATATTCGAATGGTGAAGCAGAGGTGGTCCACGGCTACTCTATGTTGCTGATAGTCGGGGTGTCACCTGTTCGGTGATCTGGTTGCCCGTCTGGATCTCAGCACGGCGAAGCTCCCAGGTCTTCTGAAGGTTCAGCCACAGTTGCGGTGTCGTCCCAAAGTAACGTGCCAGCCGCAACGCTGTATCCGCACTCACGCCCCGCTGACCGTTCAGGATGGATGTCACTCGATTCACCGGCACGCCCAGAGCCTTTGACAATGCGTTGGCCGAGAGGTCGAGCACATCGAGTTCTTGGCGAAGAATCTCGCCCGGGTGCACCGGAATCATTCCGTTTCGCATGTTCATGTTCGCCGCCTTTAGTGATAGTCCACGATCTCCACATCGCAGGGTCCGTCCTCCGTCCAACGGAGGCAGAGGTGCCACTGCGCGTTGATCCGAATGCTGTGTTGCCCGATCCGATCGCCGCGCAACGCCTCCAGCCGGTTGCTCGGCAAGGCGGCAAGGTCCACGAGCGCCTCTGCACTATCCAGTAATGTCAGACGGTGCACCGCCTGGCTGCTAAACCCGTGATAAGCGGCGACACGATGGCCTTCGAAGAAGCGACGCGTATCCCGATTCTTGAAGTCTCGGATCATGCCTCGGACTGTAATCGGTATTACGTTTTATGCAAAGGGTCTCTTTGTCGATTGCGTATCATGATCGGCACAGTCTTGCCCATGGTTTGATATCTCCGGTCAGGTTGGTGCGGTATGGAGTGGTCGAACAGTATTCGAAAAGGCAAGAGGGGGATTGAGGCGCTGGAATCAACGGTGGAATGCGGGCAAGAAAGCGGGCGAAATGAAAGTCAGCCAAACGGCAGTCTGGTTTCAGTTCACTTTTGAACAGTCGTATGAGGAACCATCTATATGGGGCTGTAGCAGGATGACAGGGATGGTCCAGCCTCTTGCCTGGTCAATTTAAAAGTCGGCTGAAATGTGCTATATGGTATGTGGTGAGCATAGCATTCACCGGTTTGATTCCCATACCATGTATCCCTGTATTGATCCGGTTTCTCCTAAGCTTTAAACAGTCAGGTTTGAACTGAAAAACCGGGGGAATATCCAACTATTACCAATGTGGCTTTACTCCTTTAAACGAATCCTGTTGGGTATTCTGATCATCGTGGTATCGGTATCGTTGCTGTACACCATGATTCACCTTGTACCCGGGGACCCGGTTAAAACTGTCCTGGGTCCCAGAGCCAGCCCTGAACTCCAGGCCCGGATCCACGAAAAAATGGGGCTCAACGACCCCTTGCCCGTACAGGTCCTGAACTTTCTCGGGAATGCGGCCACCGGCGATCTCGGGGTGGACGTATTCAAGAACAAGCCCGTCAGCACCATTGTGTTCGAACAGTTGCATCATACCGTTTTCCTGGTGCTGGCGGGTATTGGCTGGGCCATGCTGCTCGGTATTCCCCTGGGATGTTTTTCGGCAATTTACCGCAACAGCCTGGCCGACCGCATCACGGGAGTGATTTCGGTCAGCTGCATTGCCATCCCGACCTTCGTGGTGGCCATCTATTCCGTGCTCCTGTTTGCCGTTACCCTCCGGTGGCTGCCCGCGATCGGGGCCGGAGATGGTGAAACCGTGCGCAGTTATCTGATCCATTTGGTCCTGCCGGCGTTTTCCGTCGGCCTGGGATGGGTGGGCTATCTGGCACGCCTGGTCCGGGCCTCCATGCTGGAAGTCATGGGCGAAACCCATGTGCGTACGGCGCGCGCATTCGGCCTGACTGAACGGACCATCATTTTCAAGTATGTCCTGCGATTGGCGATTCTGCCGACCATCACCCTGCTCGGCATGGGGATCGGGATCCTGATTTCCAGCGCTGTGTTTACCGAGATCGTGTTCTCGCGCCCGGGGATCGGCCGCCTGATCTTTGACGCGGTGACCAGCCGGAATTACCCGGTCGTGATGGGTTCGGTTCTGGTGACCACCGTCCTGTTTGTGGCCAGTACCACCGCTGCCGATCTGCTGAATGGCCTGGTGGACCCCAGGATACATCACCGGGGACACGAGTAGCATGCGTGAACCGTCCCCCGCAACCCCGCATCATGCCACCTGGCGGGCCGTCTGGAATTCGCTGAAGCGGGTGCTGCGCGAACCGCTGGGAGCATTCGGGTTCTTTCTGGTGGTGCTCGTGATCTTCAGTGCGGCGGGTGCGGACTGGCTGGCACCCTACGAAGCCAACAAGATTGATATCCGTGCCAAGCTTCAGCCCCCTTCCGGGGCGCATTGGCTGGGGACCGACCAACTGGGCCGGGACATTTTTTCACGGGTGCTGGTCGGGGGGCAGATCGCCCTCAAGGTTTCGCTGGTCTCGATCGGGGCTGCCTTGCTGATTGGTTTGTCCCTGGGCCTGGTTGCCGGTTTTGGGCCGCGCTGGCTGGACAACCTTCTCATGCTGTTCTTTGATTCGGTGCGGTCATTCCCGACGGTCATGTTTGCGCTGGCGGTGGTGACCCTGTTTGGTCCCAGCCTGACCACGGTCATGATTGTGGTCATTGTGACCCAGATTCCCATCTATGGACGGATGGTGCGGTCCCAGACCCTGGCCCTGCGCAATGCGGAGTTCATCCTTGCAGAGCGTGCGATCGGGGCGGGATTCATTCGCATTGTCACCATGCATCTGCTGCCCAATGTGGTGGGACCGCTGTTGATCCTGGCCAGCATGGATATTCCGTTTGTGATCACGATCGAGGCGGGCCTCAGTTTTCTGGGCATGGGGGTCCGGCCGCCGACACCCAGCTGGGGGACGATTCTCAACGATGGATACTCGTATATCTACAACACCGCGTGGCCGGTGATTGCAGGAGGATTGCCGATCATCATCACGACGCTCGGGTTTACCTTCCTGGGCGAAAGCCTGCGGGATGTTTTCGACCCGAAACTGCGCAGGGAAATGTGAATGAACCCTTCCAATGTTCTGGAAATAAAGGGATTGAGCGTGGAGTTTTCCACGGAACGCGGCAGGTTGCCGGCGTTGCGGAATGTCGACCTTGCCGTACCTGCGGGCGCAATCGTGGGGGTGGTGGGCGAGAGTGGCTGCGGAAAGTCCACCATGATCCACAGCATTGTCCGGTTGCTTTCGCCCAATGGCCGGGTGGTATCCGGTTCGATCCATTTTGAAGGCTCGGACCTGCTTGGCATGACGGAACCGGAAATGCGGTCCATCCGCGGTGACCGCATTTCCATGGTCTCCCAGGACCCGATGATCAGCCTGAATCCGGTGCTGTCCATCGGCACGCAAATGGTGGATATCCAGTACCGGGAGAAACTGGACAAGAGCCGGAAACGGGCCCGTGCCGTGACCATGCTGCAACGGGTCGGCATTCCCGATGCCGCGGAACGGCTGGACGACTACCCGCACCAGTTTTCCGGCGGAATGCGCCAGCGGATTGCCATCGCCATGGCTCTCCAGGCAGAACCCTCCCTGCTGATTGCGGACGAACCCACCACGGCATTGGATGCCACGCTGGAGGTCCAGATCATCCACCGGCTGCAGGAATTGCAGCAAAGCATGGGATGTTCGATCCTGTTTATCTCACACCACCTGGGGGTGATTGCCGAACTGTGTGATTTGGTGGTGGTCATGTACGGCGGGGAAGTGGTGGAAAACGGAACGGTGCGGGACATCTTCCACCGTCCGATGCATCCGTATACGCAGAAACTGATTGAATGTGATCCTGCACGAATGGTGGAAATCACCCGTGTGCAGCCCACGATTCCGGGCGAAGTTCCGGATCTGGCCCGCCTGCCCGCCGGTTGCATCTTTTCCGGTCGCTGCCACCTCGCCTTCGGGAAATGCCATGATCAGCCTCCGGCATTGGCCGGGCAGGACGGGGGACACCGGGCGAGGTGCCATTTGACAGACCCCGGTCCCGGGACATGAAACCGCTGCTGGAACTCGAAAATGTCCGGGTGCGGTTCCGGACCCGGTCCGCCACCCGGGCCTGGCTTGCCGGCATCCGCGACCCGTTTGTCGATGCTGTCCATGGAGTTTCCCTGCAAATCGCGGAAGGGCAGACCTACGGACTGGTCGGGGAGAGCGGGTCGGGCAAGACAACGCTGGCCCGGTCGGTGATCGGCCTGGTCCGGCCGAATGAAGGCAGTATCCGTTTTGAGGGCCGGGAACTGACCGGGATGTCCGCTTCGGATGCCAACCGTTTCCGCCGGCATGTCGGCACGATGTTCCAGGACCCGGTCGGCTCGTTGAGCCCGCGCATGACCATACGAACCCTGCTGGCAGAGCCATTCAAAATTCACGGCCTGGGGAATGCAGACCTGGATCATGAGGTCAGGCGGCTGCTGGATCTGGTCGGCCTGAACCCGAATTTTTCAAATCGCTATCCCCACCAGTTAAGCGGGGGCCAGGCCCGGCGGGTGGGGGTGGCCCGGGCGATTGCACTGAACCCCCGGCTGATCGTTGCGGATGAGCCCACCGCCGGCCTGGATGTCTCGGTACAGGGTGAAATCCTGAACCTGCTGGGCAAGCTCCAGGAGGAACTCGGGGTGAGCATCCTGGTGATCACCCACAACCTCAATGTGGTCCGGCACATCACGGACCGCATGGGGATCATGTATCTGGGGAGGCTGGTCGAACAGGGCCCCACCCGGGAAATTTTCAGACAGCCCCGCCATCCCTATACCCTGGCATTGCTGTCCGCCAACCCTGAACCGGACCCGGATGCCCGGATCAACCGGGTAGAACTGCACGGAGAGGTTCCGAGCCTGATCAACCGGCCGTCCGGCTGTGAATTCCATCCACGGTGCCCGTTTGCCCGGAAACCGTGTGCCGACGAGTTTCCGGTCACCCGCACCGGTGGAGACCACCACAGTTTTTGCTGTCACTACCCCCGTTGATAGACCGGGACATTGAGAGGGGGCAGGGGTGTTTTCCCAAGAATCCGATCCGCGGCCTTTTCCGCAATCATCAGGGTGGCTGCGTGGGTGTTCGCCGTAACGATCGTGGGCATCACCGACGCATCGACGACCCGCAGGCCATCCATGCCATGAACCTTGAGATCGCCATCCACCACGGATTCGTCATCCTGGCCCATGCTGCAGGTACCGGTGGGATGGTATTCGGTCTCGCCGCTGGCCCGGGCCCAGGCCAGGATTTCCCGGTCACTGGCGACCTCGGGTCCGGGTGAGATCTCGCCGCCATCATAGGGAGCCAAGGCATCCTGGCGCAGGATATTCCGGGTGATCTGCAGGGCATCCACCAGGTCTGTCCGGTCGGGTTCCTCCTGCAGGTAGTTGAACCGGATGGCGGGACAGGTGCCGGGATTGGCGGACTTCAACCGGACCCGCCCCCGGCTGGCCGGCCGCATCATGTCGAGATGGGCCTGGTAACCATGCCCCTTGAACGAATCGGTCCCGTCATAACTGGCGGCCACCGCGACCAGGGAGGACTGCAGGTTGGGATAACCGGCATCCTCGCGGGTCCGCACGTATCCGGCCACCTCAAACAGGTTGCTGGCGCATACGCCGGTCCGGGTCAGCAGCCAGCGCGCCCCGGCCAGGATGCGTCCAAATCCATGGGTGTAGGGGTACAGGCTGACGGGCTGTTTGCATCGTACCTGTACACGGAGGTCCAGGTGGTCCTGCAAATTTTCACCGACCCCCGGCATATCCTGGTGTACGGCAATGTGGTGTTCCGCCAGGTGTGCCGCCGGACCCAGTCCGGACAGCATCAGCAGCTGGGGGGAATTGATCGACCCGCCGCAAAGGATGACTTCTCTTTCCGCATACAGATGCCTGGTTTCGCCATGGCGGGAGTACTCGACCCCCGTGGCCCGGGTGCCATCGAACAGGATACGGTGGACCCGTGCATGGGTCGTGACTGCCAGGTTCGGGCGCCCAAGGGCGGGTTGCAGATACGCTTCCGCCGCCCCCCACCGGCATCCCCGGTAGGTGTTTCGGTCGGCGATGCCGAAGCCCTCCTGCCGGAAGCCGTTGGTGTCTTCGCTGTGGGCGTAGCCGGCCTGGATCCCGGCCTCCAGAAATGCCTGGTCCAGAGGGGTCTGGAGGGTGGCAGGCGTGACATGGAGAGGGCCGTTGTGGCCCCGGTATTCGTTTCCGCCCTTTCCGTAATTTTCCATTTTCTTGAAGTACGGCAGGCAATGCGCATACGACCACTGCGGCAACCCCTTTCCTGACCAGCCGTCAAAATCCCCGGGATTGCCGCGGACAAACATCATGCCGTTGATGGAGGATGAACCGCCTACCATGCGCCCGCGGGGGCAATACATCCTGCGGTGGTCCATGCCGGGCTCGGGTTCGGTATGGTAGTACCAGTTGAAACGGTCGTCCTTCAGCGCGAAATCAAGCGCGGCAGGGATTTTCGACATCAAACCCGCCCGGGGCGGGCCGGCTTCCAGCACCTGCACGGAGATGCCGGCGGATTCGGAAAGCCGGGCCGCTAGGACACAACCGGCTGCACCCGCCCCGATGAGAATGTAATCTGTCGATTCCCGGGGTTTCAATGACGGGAACCTACCGGACCCGCGGAAAGGTCTTGCATTCCATGGACCCTCCATGTTTCAGGTTTTCTCCCCGGTAGGGAGGGTCGGTTTCCTGGGGCTTGTCGCGGTAAGTGATATCGTCGCCGATCCAGTGGGTGGCGAGGGCGCGTCGCCGGGGGGTTCCCAGACGGTTGCCGGGGGCACTGTGGTGGGTTCTGCTGTGGAAGACCAGGCAGTCTCCGGGTTCCATGGGGGCATACACGATTTCATGGTTGCCGGGTTCGTTTTCCCAGTCGGGAGGTGCCGGGCAGTCCGGTAGATTGTCATAACGCAGTGCGGGATCGAAGTGGACGGCCCGGTAGGTTTCCGGCCATTGATGGGAACCCCTGACAAATCGCAGGGCTGTCTCGGCCGGGATGGAATCCAGCGAGGTCCACAGGTTGCAGATCTGCTCTCCCCGCACCGGCCAGTATGCCTCGTCGTAATGCCATGGTGTTTTCCGGCTGGTGCCGGGTTCCTTGACCAGCATGAAATCAAAATAAAACAGCAGCCCCCGGGAGCGCATGACATGCCGGGCGATGTCCGCGGCATCGGATTCAAAGGCAAAATCACGGAACTGGGGGATCCGTTGCCACATGAATGTGTCATAGAAGAAAAAGCCGGGTTCCCCGGGTGCGGCAATACTGAATGCGGTGTCTTGCCCAATCCCCTGCTCAATCGCAATTTCCATGCCCTGGGCAAGCATCTCGATCCAGGAGGGCCCGAAGGCCTGTTTGATCCACACGACCCCATCGTGTTCATACGCTTCAATGGCATCGTTCCCGGGCTTGCCCGGAGCCAGCAGTTGGTACGCGGGCAACGGGCGGGGTGATTTGCCGGGTTCGGTTCGCATGAACGCCTTACCGCAGTTTGGGGAACACGGCTCCGGCCGGCGGGTCTCCGTGCCGGAGGTCCGGGTCAATGTCCGGCGAGTCGATAAACCCTTCCCGGGCATCGTAATACACGTGGTCGCCGCCAAAATTGAAGGCCGTGGAATGCCGGCGGGTCGGCAGGGTATTGCCGGGACCGGCATGAAACGTCCGCTGGTAGAAGACCAGCGCATCGCCGGGGTGGACTTCCCAGTAAACCGTCTTGTATTGCTGTTCCAGCTCCTCCTGGCTCGGCATCCGGGTCTGGTCCGGCATGGCTTCGGTATACTCCACTCCGGGTTCAAAGGTGGGACCAATGGAAATCGGACCGCTGCGCAGGTGTGAACCCTGCTTGAACTTGAGGGTGGTTTCTGCGGGCATGAAGTCGTAACTGATGTTCAGGTTGATGACATTGTTCCCCACGAAACGTGAATAGGAACCGTCTTCATGCCAGGGGGTCACCTTGTCCGCGGCACCGGGATCCTTGACAAAGGTGTTGGTATAGTAAAGCGTGACACTCCTGGAGCGCATCAACGATGCCGCGACATCCGCAAGATGGCTGTCGAAGACCACGGAGCGGAGCTTCGGGTGCCTGCGCCAGAGATTGAACTCATAGTAAAAGAGGGTGCCGTCACCGGGCGGATTGACAAAACGGGCTTCTGGACTGGGCTGGGCAACGGCCTCATCGCATTCGGCCCGCAGTTCTTCGGTGAGGCCGCGGTCGAGTACGCCCCGAAGGCAGACTACGCCATCCTGTTCGAGTTGTTCAACCGCTTCGGCGGGTACTGCATGGCAGTCATTCAGGGTGTACGAAGGCGGCATTTCCCCGTCATCCGGGGTGGGGAGGGGAATGTGGTAAAGGCCGTCGTAAATGTGGGACGGTTTGGTCGAAATTTCCTCTTTCATTGGACAGGCCTGTATCTGGCATATACGTTCAGATCGCCCGGACAGTGTACTGAATCCGGTGGAACATGGCAAAATAAAATACAATCGGGTCCGTGCATGGTCGGTTCATGCGCGACATGAAAACAACCTTGCACAAGACAGGAACATCATGATGTCGAATCACCGAACCATTCTGGTCACCGGTGCCACGTCCGGGATCGGAGCGGCTGCCGCAGAAGCCTTTGCCGGACAGGGAGCAGTTGTCCTGGCGGTTGGGCGGAATGCGGAAAGAGGGAAAGCGCTCCTTCGCTCCCTGGCCGGGACGGGCCACCAGTTCATCCGGTGTGACCTTGCCGACCGGGACCAGATTTCCGTTCTTCTCGACCAGGTGCGATGCCGGAAGGGTCCTGTGGACGGGTTGGTCAATTGTGCAGGCGTGGTTCACCATGCCACGGTTCCGGGCACGGATGACCGGATTTGGGATGAAACCATGGCCATCAATGTCGGTGCCGTGTTTTCCCTGTGCCGCGGATTGATTCCCCATATGATCCAGCAGGGCGGCGGAGCGATTGTCAATGTGGCTTCCACCTGGGGGCTGGTCGGAGCCGAACGCACAGCCGCGTACTGCGCTTCGAAAGGCGCCCTGGTGCAGCTGACGCGCTCCATGGCCATGGACCATGCCAGGGACCATGTCCGCATCAATGCAGTCTGCCCCGGTGCGGTGGATACCCCAATGCTGGCATCCGAAGCCGTTGCCTTCGGGATGACGGTTGAACAGGGCCGGGACCGGTGGAGTGCCGATGCTCCCAACCGGCAACTGGCTTCGGCCCGGAAAATTGCCGAGGTGATCACCTTTCTGGTGTCGGACGAGGCCTCCCACATTCATGGTGTCGCCCTGCCGGTGGACGGAGGGGCGACTGCAGGGTACTGAGGCCGGGCCGGTGGTCGGGGTCATGCAGCCAGGGCCGGCGTTGTTCAATGGCCTGCCCGATCTGAAACGCGGCCGTATCCCCATAGGGGCGCGATACAATCTGTATGCCCACCGGCAGACCGGCGTCGGTCATGCCGGCCGGCACACTCAATACCGCGCACCGGTTGAACATGTTGAACAATGCGGTCATGGCAGTATCGGTATCCGTCACCGGATAGCCGTCCACGACAAGGATGTCTTTCTGCCAGTTTTCCGCCGGTACTTCGGGGCAGGAGACGGCCGGGGTGATCAGGGCATCGTATTGTTCAAACAGGGGCCCCAGGTGGTGGTGCCAGATTTCTCCCGCAACATCCAATGCCTTGCGGAAATCCTCTGCACTGGCGGACCGGGCGGTTTCCAGCAGCTGGGGGACATAATCGCTCATTTTGTCGGGGTGGTTTTCCACAGCAGTCTGCAGGGCACCGGCAAAAATGAATTCTTCGCTCAGGTGAGCCAGTCGGATAGCCTCGCTGGCCCAGTCGACGTTCACTTCGGTCAGTTTAGCCCCGGCATCCCGGAGGGTTTCAAGAGTCGCCAGGGTTTCCCGGCGCACATCATCGATGACATGGTAATGTCCAAGGTCCATGGAGTAGGCCACCCGGTAGCCCCGCACATCGCCTGACAATTCAGGCAGGACAAGCGCAGTGGCCAGGGAACAATGGTCCAGGGGATGGGGCCCGGACATGATGTTCTGCATCAATGCGGCATCGGCCACCGTGCGGGTCATCGGGCCGACGCTGACGTAGGGATGAAATGAGGAGAAATGGTCCAGTGGATTTCTTCCATACGGTGATTTGAATCCCACGACTCCGCATTGTGCCGCGGGCTGGCGAATGGAACCCGTCGAGTCGCTTCCTGTTGCGACGGTGGCGGCCCCCGCCGCAAGGGCCGCAGCCGATCCTCCCGACGAGCCTCCGGGGGTGACATCAAGACGCCATGGGTTGCGGGTGGTCCCCCACATCCTGGAATGGCAGGCAAACAGCCAGCAAAACTCCGGGCAGGTTGTGCGGGCAAAGAAGTTTCCGCCCGCCTCGATCAGCCGTTCAATGGCCGGGTCGGTGTGCTGGTCTATCTTGTCCGCATAGATCAATGACCCCACGGTTGCCCGGGTTCCCTTGACCGCAGAGCTGTCCTTGACCGCCAGCGGGATGCCGTCAAATACCCGTGGGTTTCCTGTCATGTATCGCTGTTCGGATTGCTTTGCGGCGGCAACAGCCCGGTCAAAATACCGGTCCGAGAAGGGATTTACCGTATGGCTGACCTGTTCCGCGCGATGGAGCACCGCCGAGAGCAATTCAACCGGCGACAGCTTTTTCGTCCTGAACCAGTCCAGTGCGGTTTGTGCGGAAAGATAGGCCAGGTCGGAGTCGGAGGGTTGTGGTGCCATGGGAGGGTGCAGAAATGATGTGAAAGTTGACGGGTCCCTATCATAATGCAAAGCAATGAATTTTCATCCATCCTGATCAATGGTATTCTTGCCGCCTCCAAGGTCAATGCCCATTGGCAAAAAGCAACGCAAAATGATGAAGGAAACCAGTATGCTTTCCGTATTCTACCACCCGGATTTCCTGCAATACCGGATTCCGGCAGGGGTGTTTGATGGCGAGCCCTCGGATTATCTGGACCTGCAGATTGACCAGCCCGAGGGTCCTGAAAGGATTCGCAATACCAAGGGGGTGCTGGAACGAACGGCGGTTTCAGGTCAGCTGGAATGGCGGGTGCCGCATGCGGCTTCGGATGAAGAATTGTCGAGGTTCCACACCCGGGAGTACATTGAACGGCTGAAAGAATTTGATTTGGCCGGTGATTACGTCAGCCAGTCAACCTACCTGCCCAAGGGAGGGTTGCACACCGTCAGACTGTCCGCTGGTGCGGCAATCGGAGCCGCCAGGCAGGTTCTGGCCGGGACATCCCGCATGGCCTATGCGATCAGCCGCCCGCCCAGCCATCACGCCCAACCCGGTGAAGCGGATGGGTATTGCTTCATCAATGGTGTCGGCCTTGCTACGCTGGAAGCCATCCGGGAGGGGTGCCGGCGGGTAGCGGTGATCGACTGGGATGTTCACCATGGAAATGGCACCCAGGTGGGGTTCTATGGTCGTGATGATGTGCTGACCATCTCCCTGCATATGGACCATGGCGCCTGGGGACCGACCCATGTCCAGACAGGAGATGTGGATGAGATCGGGGAGGGCAGGGGAGAAGGCTACAATATCAACCTGCCGATACCGTTTGGTGCAGGAGATTATTGCTACAACCGGATCATGGAGTGCTGTGTGGTGCCGGCGGTGACGGAATTCAACCCGGATTTCATCGTGCTGGCCAACGGTCAGGATGCGAACCAGTTTGATCCCAACGGTCGGCAGTGTGTCACCATGGCGGGTTACTACCAGCTTGCCCTTCAGGTCCGTGAACTGGCGAGGGCGCATTGTGGCGGCCGACTGGTGATGACCCAGGAAGGCGGATACAATCCCACCTACGCGCCCTATTGCGCCTATTCCGTGGTCTGCGCACTGTTGGCGGAAGAACCGGAAATTGCCGACCCGATCTCCTTTTATCCGGAAGATGCCGTGCGTGCGGACCGGGATGTCGAAGCTCTGATTGCCCGGCACCCGCTGTTCTGACCCGGTTTTGCAGAAAGTGCCGTCATCCATGACCGGGCATTCCCAGCAGGAGTACGATGATGACTTTGTCTGTGTGCTCGAAGCGGTCTGGGGGGAAGGATACCTTTCGCCCGGTGGAGCCGACGAGGTGGAACAGATCATCGGGGAGGCGGACCTGTACAACCAGTCCATCCTGGATATCGGTTGTGGTACAGGGGGAGTCACGCAGTTTCTGATGAAACGATACCAGCCTCATGGGATCATCGGCGTGGACGTTGAAAAATCATTGATCGAGAAATGCCGGGCCAGGGCGGCTGAAAACGGCCTGGGCAGGGAGTTGGTCTATCAGCATGTCCAGCCCGGTCCGCTCCCTTTTCCGGGTGGAAGTTTCGATATTGTCTTCACCAAGGATTCATTCGTTCACATTGAGGACAAGCAATCGATCAGCGATGAAGTATTTCGGGTGCTCAAACCCGGTGGACGGTTTCTTGCCAGCGACTGGATGTGTACAGAAGGGCCGCTCTCCCGGGAAATGCAGCACTATATCGAACTGGAGGATCTGGGATTTGGCATGGGCCATCAGCGGGAGTATGCGGAGGCGATGGAAAAATCGGGATTTGACGGGATACGGTTCAAGGACCGGAACGAATGGTATCGGCCCATTGCCCGGGAAGAAACCAGGCGATTGTCGGGTGAGTTGTACGACCAGCTGGTGTCCCGGGTCGGAAAGGAACTGGTCGACCACGAGATCAGGACCTGGGAAGCATTGGTTGTGGTTCTGGAGCGGGGAGAACTCCGGCCTACCCACTGGAGAGCTTCGAAACCATAGATTCGGACATAAGGGTTATTGACAACGGCTGCGGGTTGGAGCGATACCGGTCATCGCTGGAAAAGAACCGGATTACTCCTTGTATAGCCTGGTTCAGGGTGAGAAAGACCCATGGCGCGGGGCAGCGGGGAATCCATCCGTGACTGAAAATTCCGGATCCACCCATCCGGCACCCATGAATTGGTCGGTTAATCAGATTGCTGGAGCGACCCTGCAGCATGAATGGTGAGATTCAGTTCTCCGCCAGACAGGTTATATACGGGTTTCCGGCCGCTTAGACTCTCACTCTCTCTGAAGATAATACCCACGCCTTCACCGCGCCGTTCCAGAAAATATCTTCGATTCACTGCCTGCCCGATTTCATCGCCTATTGACAATTCAGACAGCAGACGGGACAGCAATTCATTGCGCGTAAACTGGTTGTCAATCAGGCTTTCAACGGTCAGAGTGTTGGCGAGTGCTCCGGGAGAATGGAGTTCAAGCCGGTCGGCAAACATGCACAGGCGGATTTTAGAGCCGTGTATGGAATAATCCCGGTGAACGACGGCGTTGACCAGTGCTTCGAACACGGCTTTCATGCTGTAATGCGGCCTTTCTTCCCTGCCTATCTCTTTTCTTGCCGAAAGCCGATTGTACTGGCTGACAAAGTGATAGGCACCGACAATTTGCTTGTCCAGGGGTCCGCGATAGTCTTTCGCGTCAATCTGGTAATTGGCATCTTTGTTTTTGCCTTTGTAGAAAACCGCCTGGATGCAACTATTGTAAAGATGCTGGTCAGGGTTGGGATTGCACATCAAAACTCCGGCGACCGTTGCGTGCAGGCTGTCGCGGTATGACACCAGCAACCGGCGTTGGCGCAACGATGACGGATTGTCGACAGAAACGAAACGCATGTACAAGTCTTTTTGCAGGGTATTCCGGCCGGTATTGGGGACAGCCTGCTCATCAAAGGGAACAATACATGCCTGTGAACGGCTTTGCCCCACCCGTAGCAGATGTTCAGTGCTCATTTCCCTTTTGCTGTTCCCGTGTCGGTAGAAATAGCCGTTGCGGCTTTTGTGGAGCCAAAGACTTCGTTCAATCTGCACATAGACCAGGTGTATTTCATCACCGGATGCATCCTTCACCAGAACATTATCGACATAAAAATCCACGATAGGTGGAGCAACTGAATCGTGGCAGATTTCACTGATGTAGCTGACCAGAGCACTGATATTCGATGGTTCAATGCCGACAATCTGTTGCGAATTATCCGAAACGCCGAAAATCACGGTCCCGCCGGATTGATTGGCAAAGGCTGCCAGTTCATCCGACAGGATGTCACGATGGGGGATTGCGACTCTCCCATTGTTTATACGGGCTTCCTGGAACTCAATTCCTGAATTTCCACCCGTGTCAATCCTTTCCAGAATCTGTGCGGCAGTGAGCATGGTTAATTTTCCAGGTGAATACGTCTGTAGCGTTGCTCAAAGATTTGGCTGCCACCTCCCATCGTATCGCAAATACGCTGCCGCATGGCTTTAGACTGAAGGCTGCCGGAGTTCAAGTGCGATTATCCGTTTGCCACCCCCAAACAATGAACCCCCGTGCCACTTTGGGTCTGTTACGGACATAGATGTTACGGACATAGATGAATAGTTTAACGTTGAGAACAATGCAATCCCGGCCCGGAAGGGTATATCTGTGACTCGTTTCAGGATAGTCGTTCATAAGTTCAGGTTGGGACTCACTGCCACTGTACTGAGATTTGTGATGGATTTGCCGATTCTTGAGATTTTGCCATCAATATGCCAACGGATTGTGCTGGGTATGGGATTTCAGTGGTGTCGCCAATCGTGGTGAACCCTGATGCCTTGTCTACATCGTGAATGCTGTCTTCAATCCGCCTGTCCGGCGCATATTTCGTATACAGCTCTGCACGCCATCCCCCGGTTTGACTTTCATCCCAATTTTTTCCGGACGCTCCGCTTGTCCATTTTCGCGGCGTTCATCAGTGCCAGTCTGGATTTCTTTTGCAAATTCACGCGACCGCCTTTTCTTTCCCACAGTGAAACCGATGAAACACTGACATCCAGCAACCTGGCAAACTGGGTCGGATTCAGGCCCAACCGCTGACGCAGGCGCAATATATTTTCAGGAGTGGGGTTAAACGGTGTTTTTCGTTTGGCTGGTTTCGTATGGCGTCTTGCAGGCGGAGTTTCAGTTGCCTTGTCCCGGTGAGTGGAACGATCCGCCGGAGCAGGCGCACTGCCATCCGGCCCCGTATCCCTGTCCAGTTCGATCCCAAACATTTCACCGACATTGCTGTCGAGACGCCGCCGTTTTCCACTTCCGGCCGGCATCTCCATGTCCGGGCTGATCAACTCGTCCTGGTTGACCCCCCGCAGTTTGAAAAGCAGTTCGGGCTGCTTGTCGAGCAGGGCACCAATACCGTAGAAAACGGCCGCGATGTGTTTGCACAGCGTTGCATAGTCGGGGCAATTGCAGTCCAACCGCATCTCCCGGGTCTGCGGAAACAGTCCGGTTTGGGGATGCGTGACCACTTCCATCACCTGATCGGACAGTTTTCCCTCAAGCAGTTCCAGCAGGGAACCTATCTGGCCCATGCAGTTTTTCTGGACCATATCCCAGACCGGTTTTTCCAGGGGACTGATCCCGATCCTGACCTGGTAGACACGTGACCCGCTGACAAGCGCCTTGACGGTGCCTTTGCTGATCTCCAGATGGCATACTGATCCATTGCGTACATAGGTCTTGCCGCGAGGCAGGCGATTCGCGTAGTCACTGAATCTCTCCAGGTGGTTGCACCAGGCCTCGCCCCAGAAAGTGTGTACAATCTTTCTGCCTTGAACTGCAATGGGACAAACCTCGACGCCCTGTTTGCGTAACTTGTGGATCATTTTTTGGGCGTTTGCCCGCCGTTTGGCGACGGGGACATAGGGATCGTAATCATATGCCATGTTATATTTTTCCGGTCTCAGGATCCGATTTTATCGATGTCCAGGGTTACGAGTTGTATCAACTCTTCATTGCCCATTTCAGTCAACAACGTTTCAGCCCCTCCGCCCAGAAGATTGTCCGCGAGGGCGGTTTTCTCGGTAATCAGCCGGTCAATCTTGTCCTCGACGGTACCTTGGCAAACCATTTTGTGGACCAGCACATTGCGCTGTTGCCCAATACGGAAGGCCCGGTCGGTAGCCTGGTTTTCAACGGCCGGATTCCACCAGCGGTCGAAATGAATCACATGGGAGGCCTGGGTCAGGTTCAAACCGACCCCACCGGCTTTCAGCGAGATGACAAAAAAGGGAGGTCCCTCTTCCCGTTGAAAAAGATCCACCCGTTTCTTGCGTTGCCCGATCGCAGTACCGCCATGCAAAGTCAGGCCGGGCTGGCCAAAGCAGGTGTTCAAAAAATCCGCCAAGGGTCCGATCATAGCCCGATACTGGGTAAACACCAGGGCTTTTTCCTGGCGCAGGGCGATTTCCTCGCAGATTTGCGCCAGGCGCGCAAATTTACCACTGTCCTGCGGACGATATTCTTCATCGCCCAACCACTGGGAGGGATGATTGCAGATCTGCTTGAAGCGCAAAATATAGGACAATACCATCCCCTTTCTTTGCATATCACCGGATTCATCCCGGGCTTCCTCCAGAGCACGGGCCAGGGATTCCACCGAGTTTTGATAGAGCATGGCTTGTTTTTTACTGAGAATGCAGTAGGCGTGGACCTGGGTTTTTTCGGGCAGGTCGGTCAGGATGGTCTTGTCGGTTTTGAGGCGGCGCAGGATATAGGGCTGGACCAGGTTTCTGAGCGGTGCATACTGGTCTTGCTTGCGGCCTTCGAGTGATTTGACAAAGGCTTTGAAGCGACCGGCAGAGCCAAGCAGTCCCGGGCAAAGAAAATCAAACAGCGACCACAAGTCGCCAAGCCGGTTTTCCACGGGGGTGCCGGTCAGGGCGATCCGTGATTCGGCTTTCAGTTCCTTGGCCGCTTTCGCCTGGCGGGTCCCCGGGTTCTTGATGGCCTGTGCTTCATCCAGGATCACCAGATACCACGGCACTTCCAGCAGCCACGTTTCGCGGGACAACATGCCATACGTGGTGATGACCAGGTCTTTGCCCAACACCGGGTCGCTGGCGGGCTCCTCGGCCTCCACCCCGGTGCCTTTGTGTCCGTATGAACGGTGAATGATCAGGCTGGTGATCGAGGGAGCGCATTTTTCCAGCTCATCCTGCCAGTTCCCGAGCAGGGACGCCGGCAGAACCAACAACGAAGGTTGGTTGAGATGCTGGTTCTTGATCGCCAGCAACAGCGCGATCACCTGAATGGTTTTGCCAAGTCCCATGTCGTCTGCAAGGCAGGCCCCCAGCTTCAACTGGCTCAGATGCCACAGCCAATTCAATCCGTGCTGTTGATAAGGTCGCAGGGAAACCCGGAGGTTTTTGCCGACCCGGGTGGACGCCTGCATGTCGGGATGGCGGACTTTGTCCAGCAGTTCCCTCAGGGCGGTTCCTGCCTGCACCGAGGACCATTGGTATTCAGGGCTGCTGTCAGTCGCCGTGGACAAATCCATGGGAGAGCCCGCCAACAACCGCATTCCCTCAATAAAGGAAATTCCGTCGGCCGCGATCTCCTCTTCCACGTTTTTCCAATGTTCCAGGGCTTCGGCCAGCTTTTCCCGGTCGACTTCAATCCACTGGCCTTTAAACAGAACCAGGCTCTGTTCGGAGTCCATCAACTGACGCCATTCCTCCTCGGTCAGGGGTTGGTCGCCGAGTGTCAGCTCGACAGTGAAGTCGAGAAGCGATTTTGCCGTCAGGTTCTGGCCTTTTTGATTGCCGATATTGACGCTGACCTGGGGGCGGACCCGTTTTTTCCACCAGTCGGGCAACCGGACGGAAAGGCCGGCCATCTCAAACGTCGGCAGGTCCCGGAGAAAACGGTAGGCTTCATCCGGGAGCCAGGCCAGAGGATAATAGATATCTCCCTCCTCCAGCAGTTCCCGGACCAGTTCGCTGCGTTTGCTCGCGTGATGGATCGGGGAAAGCAGGTTGATCAACTGTTGCTTGTTCCGGGCCCCCGCGTATTGCTGAAGAGCCCGGTGCAGCGGCTGGTGTTTCGCGTTTCCCTGGCTGGAAATCTCCGCAATATAGGTTGCCATAAACGCGAAGGGATACTCATTGTCCTGTTTGTTTTCGGCAAGATGAAAGCATACACGGCCGAGCTGGTGCCACAATGGGGCCTGGTCGGCAAGGAATTCGGCAAGGCTGACTCCCGCATGGTTCACCTGTTCGCAAAGCCAGAGGTCCATCGTTGTCCAGGTGTGCTCATACACCGCCTGTGACAGGTACTCGGCCCCCTTCATGGGGGGAGCGTTGTTCAATGGCGGGACAGATGTTTCCTGTGCCGAAAAGGCGATCGCTTCCAGCGGGTTGGCAGCGGATGCAGGCAGCCGGCAACGCGTGGTCATGTACGCACAGGCAAATTCGCGCCAGAACCGGAATCCGGAAGGCAGATCAACCGGATTTCTATAGGCGGACAGAGCAAATAACCCGTCCCCGATCCCCTTGCCAAAAGCGTTTTCGACCACGGCCGGGACGGCCATCCTCGAGGTGTCCGTCAAGGTGTCCACGGAAGGGCGGTAGCAGCGCAGGTGTCCGAGCGGAGTGATCCCCAGTTCAACGGTCATGGTGATTCAAGGCGGGATTCACTGTCCACGGCGGACGGGCTGTGTTGAGGAATAAGAGGTGTACAGGGAGAACCCGCAGGCACCAACGAGACCATTTGAGCCATGGTCCGGGTTTATGCCTGCCTCGGTCCGTTTAACCGATCGGCGGACTTCGACCTCGGCTGGGGACCCGTGACGAATCTCCACCCGTAATCGGCTGATATGCGGTGCCGGAGCGGCTCCCTGCAATTCGTGCCGGGAACGCTCAATACCCACCGTTCGCTGTCGCCCCAGTGCCAGCGGAATGACCGGATGCGCTCGCCCGGTTAGTGTGTCATGCCGGGGCGAATCACGTATTCTCCGCTTTCATTGCGGATAAACAGGTCGTTTACCTGGGGATGGCCGACGGGCAGCCCGGTTTCGTCCAGGAGAAGATTCTGCTCCGAAACATACGCCACATATTGTGCATCTTCATTTTCCGCGAGCAGATGATAGAACGGTTGCTCCTTGATTGGCCGAACCTCTGCGGGAATCGACTCATACCATTCTTCGGTATTACTGAATTCGGGGTCCACATCAAAAATTACACCCCGAAACGCATGCAATCGGTGCTGCACGACCTGTCCAATCTGGAATTTTGCTATTTTAATCATTTTCATGGGGAGCCGGGTGACCTGCCCGTTCTCAATACGAACAGGTGTAAACACCCACCAAGCCTGGAGTTATGGGTAAGCACCGATTATAAAGCATAAAATACCGATCATTCACGGTTTTTCGGTTTACCTGGCCGGTTCCCCAGCGAAAATCCATCATAATCCGTCTGGCGGGTACCAGGAGGACCCCAGTACGGGAAGGGCCGATTCGGGGACGCGTGATCATCCCGGGCCGGCATCGGATGACGGAAACCGGTTCCAGGGAGTATTTTTCCGGACCGCCTATTCCGGCTCCGTTTTTTTCAACCGGTACAGTCCCTGGATTCCGGAATCACTGGTAAAGTAGATTTCCCCGTCGGGGCCGACCGCGACCCCGACGGGCCGGATCCAGCGTTCCCCGGGTGCGGATTGGAACCCGAGAGTGAGGTCGAGCACATTGGAGGTGGCCTGGCCATTCTCAAACTCTACCAGGACCAGTTTCGGGTGTCGGCGGGTGGCTGGATCACCCGTCCCGCTGCCATCCGGCGCGGTGCCCCATGATCCCCGCAGCGCAACGATGGCATCGCCTGCAAACTCAGTGGCTTTCCCGTGGGAGGGAACAAACGCGAGATCCATGGGCGCATTTCGCGGGTCGAATGTGGCGACCGGAATGGAAACCTCGGATACCGGCCTTGGAGGAACGGATTGGGCACAGGGGTCCCGGCGGAGTTTCTCCCCGTCAAACTGGAACCAGGGCATGCCGTGGAAAGAGCCCCGTTTGATTTCAGAAAAGTATTCCGGCGGCTGGTCAAACCCCAGGTGATCCGGGCCGTTATTGCTGGCATACATGGTCTTTGACTCCGGATGCCAGTCGAATCCCACCGGATTCCTCAATCCGCTCGCAAAGGGTACCAGGGTGGCAACGGGGCCCGACTCATCGATGACATGGATTCCTCCTCTCCGGGAATCGAACTCATAGGACGCGTCCAGGTACTCATCACTGCAGTTGCCCCGGATTCCCAGGCTGACATGCAGGTTTCCATCGGGACCCGGTTTCATGGTTCGGCTGTTGTGGCCCCAACCGCCCGGCAGTGCGACCAGCAGTTCAAAGTCCTCTTCCGCTATCCAGCGGGTCTCCCGGGTATACGGGGCCTGGTAGATGCCATGGGTTCGGGCGATCAGAATCGTTTGATCACGGACCACGATACTGTGGGGGTACCCTCCCATCTTGGCCAGGGTACGGGTTTCCCGGTAGGGAGGGTCCATCCAGTAAAGATTTCCCGACCCGGACCCGATAAACATCCTGTCTCCATGAAAGCTGATAATCCTCGGGCGATTCAGTTTCGGGTTCAACAGTTCCAGATGAAAGGTTTGCGGAACCTGGACTTCAAATTCATGGCCTGCAACCGCAATGGTCTGTCGGGTATAGCCAACGGTGGTTTCGGGGGGGCCGTAGGGTTCCGGCTGGTCTTCCCCGCTTGCCAGCGGGGCAGTCAATACCAACACAAGGAAAAGGGCGATACTGAGGATTCGGGTTTTCATGGGTTTCCGGGAATCACGCGGAACAACCCACTTCTTCCCTGTGCCCGGTTTTCTTTTCATTGGTCGTACCCGCCCTGCTTCATTGGAAACCGAAAAAAGCCCGCTGGATGGTTCACCCGCTTCCACTCCGAAGTGCGCCACCCGAGGTTTTTGGGAAATGAGGTGTAGCCGGCATGGTAATCAGTCAGCGGGTGGAAGTCCAGCTTTGCCCGGGGAGGGGAAGAAATGGGAGTGTGTACGGGTGTCCAAAGAAACGGTGACCGACGACCCGACCGGAGTATACAGTCCAAGGTTGCCAAGGCATGATCTGAAAGAGGCGCCAGCCAAATCGGTTGCTTCTTAAAAGCAGGAAATGGGATGGCTCGATCCTCTGGACAGAAGCCGGGCCTGGTGGAATCTAGGCCATCGGTGAACAGAGTCGAAACGAAGACGGCAAACAAGCATACAGAGACTGCACGTGGAAACCGAAAGACCGGTTTTATAGTCGGTTTCTATGAGCGACAACGAGAAGATGACCCAAACCGGCAAAGAGGCAGAACCGTCACCAGGAAGCATTCTGTAGAGCCATTGCTGTCCTGCCTCGCTACATTTCCACTGGCAGCGCTCCCCCTGTGAGAACCGGCGCAAGTCGGCCTCGGCTGGAGGCGTGTACGGGATAATATGGGCACAGCACCGGGAAGGACGGCAGACAATTGGTCGGTTCGATCAATCGAAGAAAATGACAATGCGCGAAATTCAGGGTATGGCCCAGAATCTGTCACAGGGGCTGGAGCGAATAAATTAAGGGAGTTTCTGTTTGTGCCGACTTTTCCGGGAAAAAATTCCAGCATCTGGGGACATTTGATTGGAAAACCCCACACTTTGTGTTATAAAATTTTTGTATGGCAGGTGTTCGCAGGATACAGATTGCAGACGTTTAAGACCAAGGCGTTCGCACGTTTCGCGAATCGCGAGGGATTGGAGGACGCTGCGTTGTGCGACGCGGTCGACCGTGCCTTGATGGGTCTGGTCGACGCCGACCTTGGAGGCGGTGTCATTAAGCAGCGTATTGCCCGCAAGGGTGGCGGTCGGTCTGGCGGTTTTCGCGCGATCGTGCTGTTTCGCAGGGGGGACTTGGCGTTTTTCGTCTACGGCTTCGCCAAGAGCGGCCGGGACAATGTGCGGCGGGACGAGCTGGTGGTTTTCCGGTTGTTGGCTAATGAATATCTGTCCTTGAACCAAGCCGGTGTCGCGGCGGCGCAGGCAGTTGGAGCGATTATCGAGGTGAAATGCGATGACCAAGCAGTACAAGAATGAAGCGCTGGCGGCCGCGCACGAGGCAGCACTCGGTCTGGCCGAGGCTGGCATCATGCCCAAGAAGACCATGCGGGTGTTTGACGAGATGTGTCTGACACCGGTGGAAGCGATATCGCCGGAAGACATTCGGGCGCTTCGGCTTCGGGAGAATGCAAGTCAGGCCGTGTTCGCCCGCTATCTCAATGTGACGACGGGTTTGGTGAGTCAGTGGGAGCGTGGCGAAAAGCGGCCGCGAGGTGCGTCGTTGAAACTCCTGACTCTGGTCTCGAAGAATGGTCTGGGCGCGGTAGCGTGATGGAGCGACCAGCGTGAACCCGTCACCAATCCGCTATCCTGGGGAAATCCTGAAAAGGTTCGTGGCGTAACCCAATCTGTCGACCCAGGACATGGCGAAGAGGCTCAAGCTTCCTGTGATCAGGTATTGGTTGATTTCTGGGAAATAAGCTTCAACTTTCCGGAGCAATTCAGAGAAGTAATTTGGTCGGTAGTTGAGTGCGTTGCCCAAATGGGGAATGCCGAAAGTCCTTATCGACTACACACGTAAAAATGTAATCATGAAAGCTACAGAAACCAATTTTCTCAACTTTTTGAAAAAGTCACCGCAATTCATCATTCCGATTTACCAGCGCACCTATTCCTGGACCGAGCACCAGTGCCTTCAGCTTTGGGATGACATCCTGCGCACCGGCAGTAATAGTGAGATATCCGCTCATTTTGTAGGGTCCATCGTCTATATTGAGCAGGACATTTATCAGGTTTCCAGCCAGTCATCACTTCTCGTGATCGATGGTCAGCAAAGACTGACTACGATCACCCTGATTCTCGAAGCCCTCGCGCAACAATTGGGAGACCGCGAACCATTGAGTGGATTTTCGGCCAAAAAGTTACGCAACTATTACCTGCTCAACAACTTGGAGGAAGGAGAAGACAGATTCAAGCTGTTGCTTACACAAACTGACAAAGACAGTCTTTTGGCACTAATTCAGCAAAAACCATGGTCCGCGGTCCGCTCGTCGTTACGAATTGCCGAGAACTTCACCTTTTTTCAGAAAAAGATAAAAGAGATTGCCGATGACCTTTCCGGGCTTTGTCGTGGTCTTGCTAAATTAGTCGTTGTGGACATCGCGCTCAGTCGAAATCAGGACAACCCGCAACTCATCTTCGAGAGCATGAATTCGACTGGTCTCGACCTCAGCCAAGCTGACCTGATCCGTAATTTCATTCTGATGAGTCTGGGGCCTGATGAGCAGAACCGGCTGTACACAGACTACTGGCGGCCAATGGAAATCGCTTTCGGCCAAGAGGGCTACAGTTCCCATTTTGATCGTTTCATGCGGGACTACCTGACACTTAAAACAGGAGATATCCCAAATCGCAGGGCAGTGTACAAGGCATTCAAGTCATATGCGAGCACGCCTGAAATAGAAGTTGCAGGAATAGAAGCACTGGTTGAAGATATCCATACTTTTTCCGGTTATTACTGTGCTATGGAGCTGGATAAAGAGCCTAACAAGCAACTGGCAAAGGCCTTTCGTGACCTCCGGGAACTGGAAGTGAAAGTCGTCTATCCATTTTTGCTCGAACTCTACGACGACTTTGTGAACAACAGGTTAACTGATGAAGATTTCGAATCTGCTGTGCGGTTGGTCGAGGCATACGTATTTCGTCGCAAGGTGTGTAACATCCCAACAAACTCATTGAACACGACTTTCACCACATTTGGACGGTCCCTGAAAAAAGATCGGTATCTGGAAAGCATTAAAGCGCATTTTCTGACGATGCCTTCTTACCGCCGCTTCCCCAAAGATGAAGAATTTAAAAGAGAATTCGTTATACGTGACCTCTATCATTTTAAGCTCCGGAGCTACTGGTTGCGGCGCCTTGAGAATTACGGACGCAAAGAATATGTTCCGGTCGAAGAATATACGATTGAACACATACTGCCGCAAAATGAGAACCTGTCCTCCAAATGGAAAAATGAACTCGGTCCTGAATGGGAACGCGTGCGGGAAACCTGGTTGCATACTCTCGGAAACCTTACACTCACTGGATATAATTCTGAATACAGTGATCGTCCATTTGCAGAAAAGCGTGATATGGAAAAGGGGTTCAGAAAAAGCCCCCTGAAGGTGAACGAAGATATTGGTAACTATGAAGTTTGGGATGAGATTGCCATCAAGGCACGCGCTGACAGGCTTGCTTCGATGGCTACGCGGGTGTGGGCAGTGCCTTCATTGTCAGTTGCATGCCTTCAATTGTACAGAGCACGCCCGGATGAGAACATGGAACGCTACACGATTGATGACCATTCCAATCTTGCGAAGGGCTCATCAATGCGCGACCTTTTTAATGCTTTTCGCAAGCAGGTGTTGTTGCTTGACCCATGTGTAAGAGAAGACTTCCTCAAGCTTTACGTTGCCTATAAAGCTGAGACTAACTTTGTAGATGTTGTGCCACTGAAGAATCTTCTCAGACTGACGCTCAACATGCAATTCGCCGAATTGCGTGATCCGAAAAGCCTTGCTAAAGATGTTACCAACAAAGGGCGTTGGGGTAACGGTGATATCGAGATAGAGATGAATAAGCCAGAAGAGTTGCCCTATGTCATGGGTTTGGTGCGGCAAGCTCTCGAAAAGCAAATGGGGAATGGAGGATAGGTGTTCGAGAAGAATCGGTCTATAAGCAACTTAAGTCTGGACCATTAATTCGGTAGATGTGGTCCGATGTATCCAGTTTCGACATCACAATTATCTGGGTTAAAACGAATATGAATACGCCACTGTCATCAAAACGTGCATGCCATTCGAACACTTCGTTTCCCCCCGATGGGACCGGAATGTCCGGTTTGTCGGAACTGTAAGTTTCGCATCTTTTGAATGAATTCGGGTAATACTCTGGTTCTCCATCCCGGTGCCGAACCTCCAGTTTCACGCCATTCCCTTGCGACTTGTCCAGGTCCGCAAGTTTTCCTATGATCGTGCTGATTATGAGCAGCATACTGTCTGAAGTTGTTCTCAACACCCAGCGAACACAAGGCTATGGAAAAATTTTCGTACGATTCTTCCAAAGGTTGGCCGGGTCCGTGTTCTGTCTGAATCCGTATAAGAGTGCGTTCGCCAATTGGGGCAGCATGCGCGGACAATCGTCAGCTCTTCAGGTGTAGAGGAATATCCTTACGTTGTCCGTTCAATATGGAGTTTTGTTGATTTAAGTGGTCGTTTTACTCATCTAATGGTTTAAGTGGGTTACTTGGTTGTGTTCCTGCGAATTAGAGAATCCAATTTCTCTCCAGAACCGGACAGTTCTATTTGCTTGTAACAAGAACCCAATCCAGGACTTGAATGAAGAGTAAAAACCCTCCACTATTCGGCACCCGGAAAACACGATTCCCCGATGAAACCGATGAATATCCAACGCATCATTGAAAGTCGTCAATTTGAAGTATCGATTATGGTGCTCATCATATTGAACGCCATCACCCTGGGCCTGGAAACGGATGCACGGGTGATGGAGGTTGCAGGCCCGGTACTGGTCGTGATGGACAGGTTGTTCCTGGGGATATTTACGGTGGAGGTCCTGGTCAAGCTGTGGGTCTACCGCTTCAAATTTTTCAGGGACCCGTGGCGGATTTTTGATTTTGTCATCGTCTCGGTCTCCCTGATACCGGCTTCCGGCAATCTTTCGGTCATCCGGGCATTGCGAATTCTCCGGGTACTGCGTTTGATCAGTGTCATCCCCTCGTTGCGACGGGTGGTCGGCGGACTGATCGCCGCCCTCCCGGGCATGGGCTCGATCACCATGTTGCTGCTGCTCGTGTTCTACGTATTTTCAGTGATGGCGACGAAACTGTACGGTGGTGTTTTCCCGGACTGGTTTGGCAATCTCGGGGCATCGGCCTATTCCCTGTTCCAGATCATGACCCTGGAAAGCTGGTCCATGGGGATCGTCCGCCCGGTGATGGAAAGTTTTCCACTGGCCTGGGTATTTTTCATTGTCTTTATCCTGTGTACCTCGTTTACCGTCTTGAACCTGTTTATCGGTATAATTGTTTCCGCCATGCAGGCCGAACATGAGGATTCCGCGAACGAAGACCGGGTACAATTGCTGGAGAGACAGGAAGAGATCATCCGGGAACTGCAGTCACTGCGGAAACTGGTGGAACAGGGGGAAAAGCGAAAGCCGGACTATCCGGTTGCCTGACGGTCTTGTGCGGTTTTCCCGTGAACGGAGTTCGCGGCCCGGTCCAGCGACCGGATAAACCAGTTTTCAGCCTAAATAAAATGTGAGGAGAACGATGAATAACGAAGTTGTGATTACCTGTGCGGTCACCGGAGCGGGCGATACGACCGGGAAAAGCCATCTGGTTCCGATCACCCCTGAACAGGTGGCGAATGCGGCCATTGAAGCTGCCCATGCCGGGGCGGCCGTGGTACACCTGCATGTGCGGGACCCGGAAACGGGCAAGGGTTCCCGTGACCCGGTATTGTTCAAAGAAGCCGTTGACCGGGTCCGGGACAGCGGTGTCGAGGTCATCATCAACCTGACCGCCGGGATGGGTGGCGACTGGATACCCAGCGACGAGGACCCTTCCCTGCCGGCACCGGGTACGGACATGGTGGGCCCTGAAGAACGGTTGATCCATGTTGTCGAGTGCTTGCCGGATATCTGCAGCCTGGATTGTGGCACCATGATTTTTGGAAATGGCAATGACCTGTACCTGAACACCCCCGCCTACCTGCGCAAGATGGCAAAGATCACCCAGGACCTGGGAGTCAAGCCGGAGCTGGAAGTGTTCGACCTGGGGCAGGTGCGCCTGGCCCGCTCGCTGGTGGACGAAGGTCTGATTGACGCGCCTCCCCTGTTCCAGCTGTGTCTGGGGATTCCGTGGGGAGCCGGCGCGGACACAGAAACCATGGTGGCGATGAAACAGGCCCTGCCGGACAATGCGGTGTGGGCCGGATTCGGGATTTCAAGAATGCAGATGCCCATGGTGGCCCAGGCGATGGTGCTCGGTGGGAATGTCCGGGTCGGCCTCGAGGACAACATCTACCTGGACCGGGGTGTGCTGGCCACCAACGGCCAACTGGTTGAACGAGCGGTGGAAATCATTGAGCGGCTGGGGGGAAGGGTACTCGGACCGGCCGAAGCCCGGGGAAAACTGGGGTTGAAATAGCACGGGGCGCAGTTACATCATGCCCAGCCCAGGATCACGAATCTTCCATCCGGTGAGCCCGTCGCGGACAGCGGAGGCCACCTCCGGTTTCAGCCGGCCCGACGGCAGGCGATGGTAATCGGCTTCATCGGGCTGGGTCAACTCGGGTCCCGGCTGACGCGAAACCTGCTTCAGTCCGGACATACGGTGGTTGCGTATGACCTGGATGATTTGAGCATGGAAGCCGTGCGCACCTCGGGGGCGGTAACGGCCAATACGACCGTGGCGTTGGCACGGATCAGCGAAATGGTCATTACCTGCCTGCCGTCTCCGGCCGCTTCCCGGGATGTCATGGCCGGGAAGAACGGCGTGCTGCAGGCCATGAAGGCCGGGTCCACCTGGATGGAAATGAGCACGACCAGTGTTGCGGAAGCCAGGAAAATGCATGACCTGGCTGCAGACCATGGAATCAACATGCTCGAAGCCCCCCTGACCGGCGGCATTCATCGTGCGGCATCCGGGGAGATGACCATCCTGGTCGGGGGAAACGAGGACCTCTATGACTCCCATTTCGAACTGCTGGAGACCCTGGGGGGACAGGTCATCTATATGGGGGCAGTCGGCAACGCATCCCTGGTCAAGGTGATCACCAACCTGTTGTGTCTGGTGGACCTGATCGCTGCCGGGGAAGCCCTGATGCTGGCCAAGAAAGGCGGTCTGAATCTCGGAACCTGCTACCAGGCGATCTGTGCCAGTTCCGGGAGCAGCCGGGAGTTCGAGGATTGGGCCCCGGTGATCCTGAATGGAACGATGAATACCGGGTTCACGACCGACCTGGGACTGAAGGACCTGGGTCTGGTGGCCGATCTCGGGGAACAGTACGGGGTCCCCCTGAAGCTCACTCATTTTGTGAAATCCCTGTTCGAGCAATCCAGGGAAAGGTTCGGAGGGGATGCCTGGACGCCTTATGTCATCAAGATGCTTGAAGAAGAAGTGGGGGAAGAAATCCGTGCCGAAGGGTTTTCAAAAAGGGTCAAGATAGTGGGATCGGAGTCATTCACCTGGGAATGACGGTTGTTCATCCGGGCGCGGGAGGCTCTCCGGTGGATCGCAGTTTCCCCGGCTCCGGTGGGTCAGCGTTGTCGCAGGGTCTCCGCGGTGGGAGCTTCGCCCCGGCGCCGGCGCTCGACCAGTCCATCCATCCAGTCCGGATCCATTTCCGGCACCGATGACAGCAGCAGTTCCGTGTAGTCTTCGTAAGGCGGATCCAGGATTTGCTGTTTCGGACCCTGTTCGACGATGCCGCCCTGGTACATGACCACAATGTCGTCGGCGATCGCCTTGACCGTGGCCAGGTCGTGGGTGATGAACAGGTAAGAAATATTCAGTTCGTTCTGCAGGTTCTGCAACAGGTCCAGGATGCCTTCCGCCACCAATTGGTCCAGGGCAGAGGTCACTTCATCGCAGATGATCAGTTCCGGTTCCGCCGCCAGTGCCCGGGCGATGCAGATCCGCTGTTTTTCACCCCCCGATAATTGGGCCGGAAACCGGTCAATATAATGATCGGGGATTTCGATCTGTTTCAGCAGTTCATGGACCCTCGCTTCGTTTTCATCGCCCGTTTTGCCGAGGTAGAATTCGAGGGGGCGGCCGATAATCTCCCGGATTCTCTGCCTGGGGTTCATCGCCACATCCGCCATCTGGTAGATCATCTGGATGGAGCGCAGGTTCTCCTTGGACTTTTCCTTCAGGCTTGCGGGCAGGGATTCCCCTTTGAAAATCACCTGGCCGGCGGAAGGCGGAAGCAATCCGGTAATGACCCGTGCCAGGGTGCTTTTTCCGCTTCCGGATTCTCCCACAACGGCGACGGTCTTGCCCTTTTCAACTTTGACGGAGATGTCCTGGAGCACATCGATTTTTGTCCCGGGATAGCGGGCGGTGACCTCTTTGACCTCGAGCAGAACGTTGATCCCATCACCGTGGATCTTGTGTTCCCGCAGGTTGCGGACGGCCAGCAGCCGGCGCGTGTAATCCTCCCGGGGGTTGGCGAGCATTTCCCGCGCATTGCCTTCCTCGATCAGGTCGCCGTACCGGAGCACCATGATCCGGTCCGCCATTTGCGCCACCACGGCCAGGTCGTGGGTGATATAGATTCCCGCGACATTTCTTGCCTTGACGGCTTCCTTGATCGCGGAAAGCACCTCAATCTGGGTGGTTACATCCAGGGCGGTGGTAGGTTCGTCGAAGATGATGATATCCGGGTTGCTGCCCAGTGCCATGGCGGTCATGGCCCGTTGCAGCTGCCCGCCGGACACCTGGTGGGGATACCGCTCTCCGATGGTATCCGGTTCGGGCAGGTCGAGTTGCCGGTACAGTTCACGCCCCCGGACGGCTGCTTCGGACGTTTTCATTTTCCCGTGCTGCACCGGTGCTTCGGAAAACTGTTCCAGCAATGTGTGGGCCGGATTGAAGGAAGCGGCGGCGCTCTGGGCGACATAGGCGACTTTGTTCCCCCGGATTTTTCGCAGTGCGGATTCGGGCTGGCCCACCAGTTCAACGCCGTCCAGTTTGATGGACCCGGAGGCGATCCGGCATCCGGGCTTGGTATATCCGAGTGCGCACAGGCCGAAGGTGGATTTCCCCGCTCCGGATTCCCCGATCAGGCCGATAATCTCTCCTCTTTTCAGTGTCATGGAAAGGTGGTTGACAATCGGTTTCCAGTGACCGTCAATGTCCGCCTCAATCAGGACATCGTTCATTTCCAGCAGCTGGTCGGTCATGGCAAGGCCCCTAGTGATCGTCGCGCAGGCCGCTGGCCTTGTGGACCAGGGAATCCACCAGCAGGTTGATTCCAATCGTGAGCAGGGCGATGCAGGCGGCTGGAATCAGGGGGTGGAGGTATCCCCAGGCGATGCCTTCCGAATTGGACCGTACCATCGCTCCCCAGTCTGCCAGGGGAGGCTGCAGGCCGAGGCCCAGGAAGCTCAATCCGCTGATCAGGAGAAACACGAAACAGTACCGCAACCCGAACTCGGCCGCGAGGGGGGTCATCGTGTTGGGGAGGATTTCCCGCTTCATGATCCACCACAGCCCTTCGCCGCGCAACCGGGCCGCTTCCACGTAATCCATGACTTCCACATCCATGGCCACGGCCCGGGCAATCCGGTAGACGGGCATGGCGTAGATTATGCCGATGACGGTCGCCAGCACAAAAAAGGAGGTGCCCACGGCAGATACCACGATGAGGGCGCAAATCAGGGTGGGGACGGAAATGATGATATCCACGATGCGGCTGAGAACCTGGTCCACCCATCCTCCCATGGTTGCTGCCAAAAACCCCATCAATGCCCCCAGGGTAAAGGAGCACGCGGTCGTCAACAGGGCCAGCACAATGGTATTGCGGGCACCGAAAATCAGCCGGGACAGCAGGTCCCGGCCAATGATGTCCGTTCCGAACAGAAACTCGCCACCGATGGGCTCCCAGACATCCCCGACAATTTCGCTTTCCCCGTACGGGGCCAGCCAGGGAGCAAAGGCGGCGCAGAACCCGAAGAATACGATGATTCCGAGCCCGATCCGGGCACTCCAGTTCAGGCTCCGGACAAATGCAAGCACTTTCATGGCGACCTACCTCCGGTGTCTCAGTCTCGGGTTGGCAAGAATGGCCAGGACATCCGCCAACAGGTTGAGCAGCACATAGGCGGATGCGAAAATCATGGCCGTTGCCTGGACGACGGGCATGTTGCGAAGTTGTACCGAGTCCACCATGAGCGCTCCCAAACCGGGATAGACAAACACCACTTCAATGATCACGACACCGACGACCATGAAAGCGATGTTCAGGATGACTACCTGGATAATCGGTGCCCAGGCGTTGGGCAGGGCATGTTTGACAATCACCCGGCCGGGCTTGATGCCCTTCAGTTTGGCCATTTCAATGTAGGGGCTGGCCAGCAGGTTGACAATGGAGGCCCGGGTCATCCGCATCAGGTGTGCGATGGAGATCAGGGTCAGGGTCAACACGGGCAGGGCGGATACATAGGCCCGTTCCCAGAACCCCATGCTGCCCGCGACATTTGAAATGGCCGGAAAAATACTGAATTTCACCGCAAACAGGGCCATCAGGATATAGGCCACGAAGAAATCCGGAACGGAAATCGTGCTCAATGTCGTGACCGAAATCCCGCGGTCAAATCCGGTATTCCGGTACAGGGCGGCCACCACCCCCAGTGCGATGCCCAGTGGAATGGCCACCATGGATGAAAACGCAGCCAGGTACAGCGTATTGCCGATCCTTGCGCTGACCAGTTCCATGACGGTCCGGTCATTGGCCATGGAACGGCCCATGTCTCCCTGCACGAAATTGACCAGCCACTCGACATAGCGGACCATGACCGGACGGTCCAGGTCGAGGCGTGCATGACAGGCGGCGACGGTCTCTTCAGAGGCCATCTGGCCAAGGATGGCGGTACAGATGTCACCGGACAGGGCCTCAACACCAACGGTAATCAGCAGCGAGATGGCGAGCAAGGTGAAAAAGCCAAGGCCGATGCGCTTGGCGATCATTAGAAACAGTGAATTGCTCATTGGGGTCGGCGGGACCGGAGCGGTTCACGCGAAAAAGGCGGCCGGACAGGGCCGGCCGCCTTTTTCTCCTTGCAACATGAATGCACGTGACTGGGTGAAGCGATCACTCAATCATGCAAACCACCATCGGGCGGCGCTTCGTCCTCCATCGAGTTCCCAGTTCCCGGCGATTCTATCCGGCTTGCCCAGCGAAGTGGAGGCGGCATCGACGTTGTTGGCGAAGCAGGGAACAACCACCCCGCCTTCATTGCTGACAATGGTCTGCATTTCGACGTAGATGTCGTTGCGCTTGGCTTCATCCAGCTCCGCACGTCCCGCGACCAGCAGTTCCTCGAAGCGGGCATGGTTCCAGAAGGTGTCCGTCCAGCTCCCGCCGGCCTTGTAGCCAATCGTGAACATCCAGTCTGCCGTGGGCCGTCCACCCCAGTAACAGGCACTCCACGGCACCTGCATCCAGACATTGTCCCAGTACCCGTCGGGAGAAACGCGCTTGACGGTCAGGTTGATGCCGGCGGGCTTGAGTTGCTCGGCGTACAGTTCGGTCGCATCGACCGCCCCGCCGAACGCGGCGTCCGAAGCGGATATTTCAAGGTCAAGCGTCTCCATGCCGGCCTGTTTCAAATGCCATTTCGCCTTTTCAATATCGTATTCACGTTGCGGCAGGTCCTTGGCATGGTAATTCTGGCTGGCCGAGATCGGGTGGTCGTTGCCCACCGAACCATAGCCACGCAGAACCGTATTCACGAAACCCTGCCGGTCAATCCCGTACTTCAGGGCCATCCGCACATCGCTGTTGTCAAACGGTGCCGCACGCATATCCATGGGGTAGGTGAAGTGCTTGGTACCGGGGACCTGGAGCACATCCACATCCGGTTTGTTCTCCAGCAGGCCGGCCGTTTTCAGGTCACAGCGGGCAATGGCATCCACCTGGCCGGTGACCATGGCGTTCATCCGCGCCGCGGTATCATTGATCGCGGTGATGTGCACTTCGTCAAAGTTGCCTTCGCCTTCCTTGAAGTAGTTTTCATTGCGCACCATGGTGGCTCGAACACCCGGCTCGAACTCCACGACCTTGTACGGGCCGGTGCCATGGCCCGACATCCAGTCCACCTTTCCGGTATCGTCAACCGGGCCCATCAGGACATGGTAGTCGCTGAGCAGATAGGGAAAATCAGCATTTCCGCTTTCCAGGGTAAACACCACGGTGTCCCCGTCTTTGGCGATTTCTCCCATGGATTCCGCCACGGATTTTGCTGCGGAGGTAGAATCCGGCCCCCGGTGGTGCTCAATGGACGCGATGACATCGTCCGGGGTCAGGTCTTTTCCATTGTGAAAGGTCACCCCGGGTTTCAGCTTGACCCGCCAGGTCGACGCATCGGCCGTCGGTTCGAGAGATTCCGCAAGTTCGGGAACCGCCTGTCCACTGGCATTGACCTCCACCAGTGCGTTGCGAACGCAACCCTGGTTCATGTTGATCATGAACACATCCCCGTTGTTCTCAGGGTCCAGGGAGTCGCCGGTGTTGGCGCCGCCCAGGCCCATCCGGTAGACCCCTCCCATCTTCGGTGCGGCTTTGGCGGCCTGGCTGTACAGCATGGGTGCCATGGCCCCCACGCCCAGTGCCATGGCACCCTGCATGAAGCGCCGCCGGCTCATTTGGTTTTCGGAAACCTTTTGTTGAAGTTTCTTTATTTCTGTCTCTAGTGTCATGGTCTGGTTTTCCTCCGGAGTGAAGATCAAAAGGGTTCACCGATCATCTGACTGTGATCAGCATGGCAGATATATTTATGAGTAACCTGTAAATTCAGCACGCCAATAATCAATGAATCACACCCCAATGTC
>WTGA01000069.1 GCA_011523765.1 Gammaproteobacteria bacterium | reverse complement strand
GTTTCCAGGCTTGTAGTGCCGACCTTTGGGGTCGGTCCAATCAAATCAATCAGTTATATTTTTTTGGTGCTGAATCGCGGAAGTCGGGTTGGTATCCGCGTGACCTGGCAGGGGGCATCCTGCACCCATTGATGGGCCCGCTTCCGTGGTATTTTCGGTGAAATGCCGGGCGACTCCGGTCACCCGGCATGAAAAACCCTCCCGCGGTTTCCGGGGAAGCGACCCCGCCGTCAGGACGCGTATGGGCGGTGCGGCCGGTCCCTGCCCGGCGGAAGACCGGGTGGTCAGTACCGGTAATGGTCTGCCTTGTACGGTCCTTCGACCGGGACATTGATGTAATCGGCCTGCTGTTTGGAAAGGGTGGTCAAATTTGCACCCACCTTCCCCAGGTGAAGGCGCGCCACTTCTTCATCCAGATGCTTGGGCAGTACATACACGTTGTTGTCGTATTTATCCCCATCCGTCCACAGTTCGATTTGTGCCAGGACCTGGTTGGTAAAGCTGTTGGACATGACATAGCTCGGGTGACCGGTTGCACAACCGAGGTTCACGAGCCGGCCTTCGGCCAGCAGGGTGATCCGGTTTCCGTTTGGAAGAAGAATCTGGTCAACCTGGGGTTTTACATTTTCCCATTCGTATTTCTTCATGGAAGAAATATCGATTTCATTGTCAAAATGCCCGATATTGCACACGATGGATTCATTTTTCATTTGTATCATGTGCTCATGGGTAATGACGTGGTAATTTCCCGTCGTGGTCACGAAGATGTCGCCCTGGGAACAGACCTCGTCCATGTGTACGACCCGGTAGCCTTCCATTGCAGCCTGCAAAGCGCAAATGGGGTCGATTTCCGTGACCCAGACAGTGGCCCCCAGTCCCCGCAGCGATTGGGCACAGCCTTTGCCGACGTCCCCGTAACCCAGTACAATGGCAATCTTGCCCGCAATCATGACATCGGTTGCACGCTTGATTCCGTCCACCAGTGATTCACGACAACCATACAGGTTGTCAAACTTTGACTTGGTGACCGAGTCATTGACGTTAATGGCCGGGAAAGGCAGTCCGCCTTCTGCCGCCATCTGGTAAAGCCGGTGAACTCCCGTAGTGGTTTCTTCCGTCACGCCCCGTATTTCCGACAGACGCCGGCTGTACCAGGTTGCATCCTCCCGGAGTCTGGACCGGATTGCGCTGAACAACGCCACCTCCTCTTCGCTGGACGGATGATCCAAAACAGAAAGATTCTTCTCTGCCTTGGAGCCCAGAATCAGCAACAGCGTGGCATCGCCACCATCATCGAGGATCATGTTGGGCCCGGCACCATTGGGCCAGTCCATGATCTGGTGTGTAAAGGCCCAGTACTCATCGAGAGATTCCCCCTTGTAGGCAAAAACCGGAATGCCCTGGTCCGCGACCGCCGCGGCAGCGTGGTCCTGTGTCGAAAATATGTTGCAGGACGCCCATCGCACTTCAGCGCCCAGGGCGATCAGGGATTCAATGAGCACGGCAGTCTGGATGGTCATATGCAAAGACCCCGCAATGCGGGTGCCTTTCAAGGGTTGTTCCTTGGCATATTTTTCCCGGATGGAAATCAGTCCCGGCATTTCTGTTTCCGCGATGCGAATTTCCTTTCTGCCCCAATCGGCTAAACCGAGGTCCGCGACATGGTAGTCCGCCTGGATCATTTCCGCAGTTTGTGTAGACATAATGGTTACCTTCTTGATGTAAAATGCTTTGCTTAAAGTCCGGCCGCCGCTTTCAAGGTTTCGGCCTTGTCGGTTTTTTCCCAGGTAAACGCGGCTTCCGTCCGGCCAAAGTGCCCGTATGCGGCACTGTGGCGGTAGATGGGCCGTAACAGGTCCAGTTCCTGGACAATCGCCTTGGGGCGCAGGTCAAAATGCTCGTTGACCAGGTCCCCGATCCGGTCATCATCAATTTTCCCGGTCCCGAAGGTGTCCACCATTACCGACACGGGTCTGGCCACACCGATTGCATACGCCACCTGCACCTCGCATCGGTCCGCCAGGCCCGCCGCAACAATGTTCTTGGCGACATACCGTGTCGCATAGGCAGCCGACCGGTCTACCTTGGAAGGGTCTTTTCCGGAAAATGCACCGCCACCATGGTGAGCAGAGCCGCCGTAGGTATCCACGATTATCTTACGGCCGGTAAGGCCGCAGTCTGCAACGGGACCGCCGATAACAAACCGTCCTGTTGGATTGACCAGAAACCGGGTTTGGGCGGTGACCATGTCTGCCGGCAGGACTGGCCGGATGATTTCCTCGATCACTGCCTGGGACAGGTCATCATGGGAAATGTCATCATCATGCTGTGTGGACAGGACAACCGTATCCACCGATACGGGTTTGTCCCCTTCGTATCGGACCGTGACCTGGGATTTGGCATCGGGACGCAACCAGGGCAATATCCCCGCCTTGCGTACTTCAGACTGTTTCGCGACCAAGCGGTGGGCATAGGTGATGGGGAACGGCATCAGCACATCCGTTTCGTTGCAGGCATAACCGAACATCAATCCCTGGTCACCGGCACCCTGGTCAAGGTCCAGTCCTTCGCCTTCGTTTACACCCTGGGCGATGTCCTGTGATTGCTTGTCCAGTGAGACAAGTACCGCACAACTTTCACAGTCAAACCCCATTTCAGAGGAGTTATACCCGATTTCCCGGATGGTGTTGCGCACGATGCCGGGGAAATCCAATACCGCATTGGTCGTGATTTCGCCGGAAACAATCACCATTCCCGTATTGATGAGTGTTTCACAGGCGACCCTGGATTTGGGGTCCTGGGCAATCAGGGCATCCAGAATAGAATCTGAGACCTGGTCTGCCACTTTGTCCGGGTGGCCTTCAGAAACCGACTCCGAGGTAAACAGATAAGACTTTGTCATGGTATGTGATCCTCAAACTAGGAATGTTATGGTTGAAAGAGGGGCCAGGTGCCGAAAAGGGCAATGGCAAAGATACAACACCCTGTATTATGACATATTAACATAAAGATATCTTTATATGATTGTATTCTATCACAGTTCATTGACGGGTTGTACCCGGCCGGGCCGAAAAATATAATCTTTTCGAAGCAAACTCCAGCACGCTATGCGTTAGAATACGGCCGCTTCCCAACGGATGCCATTTCCAGTGCCATGAACAGCCCTGACCCACAGCCCATTGCGCAGATACTGACCGAGGCATTGCCCTATATCCGGCAGTATCAGGGCAAGACCATCGTCGTCAAATACGGCGGGAACGCGATGACCGATCCAGAGTTAAGAACCGGATTCGCGCGGGATATCATTCTCATGAAGCTGGTGGGAATGAATCCGGTCGTTGTCCACGGAGGGGGACCGCAAATCAGCAGTACATTGAAAAAAATCGGCAAGGAGTCGACTTTTGTACACGGCATGCGGATTACCGACAGTGAAACCATGGATGTAGTGGAAATGGTTCTGGGGGGACTGGTCAACAAGGAAATTGTGAACCTGATTAACGCGCTGGGCGGCCGTGCCGTGGGGTTGACCGGAAAAGACGGCAACCTGATTCGCGCCCGGAAATTGTATGTCAACCGGGATGACCCCGTTCTCGACCGGCCGGAAATCATCGATTACGGGCAGGTCGGTGAAGTGGATTCCATTGACCCGCGTATTGTGCAATTGCTGGAAACCCAGTCCTTTATCCCCGTGATCGCCCCCATTGGTGTGGGCCGGGACGGCCTGACCTATAATATCAATGCCGACCTTGTGGCCGGCAAGCTCGCAGTGACCCTGCGGGCGGAAAAGCTCATGCTGCTCACCAACACTCCCGGAGTGCTGGACCACGACGGGCGGCTGGTCGCCGAGTTGAATGCGGGTGAAATTCCTGCACTGGTAAAAAGCGGCATTATCGCGGGAGGCATGATTCCAAAAGTGGATTGTGCCATGGACGCCATTCAAAACGGCGTCGGCTCCAGCCTGATTCTCGACGGGCGGGTCAAGCATGCATTGCTGCTTGAGCTGTTTACCGATTCCGGAATAGGGACCCGGATACAGGCCTGAGGCGGATTGGAATCCGCAGGATGACCATCCCTGACCGCCGTAATGCTTTCCATTCCACCTGCCAAGGAAAACGGTTTTCCGGTTGCTGGCCGGACCGCTGCCGGTAACATTCAATACTGCCTGTTTCCCGCCCGCACAAATCAAATAGACAAAAACAGGATCTTGTAGTAGTTTTGATGCCGTTGTTTCCTGCAAACCAGCTTTGGATGCACACCCGGCCACAGATATCATGGGGCCTGGATGGGACGCAGTCTGCGGCGGGAAGTGTTGGACGTTCTGGACCTGGACCGCAAGAATCTCTGCGACCGCTGCTCCGCGGTCTGGTTGCGGGAGTACGCATCACACACGATTAACCCTGTTTATTGAAATTCATGGCTCAAGCGCATACTGAAACCGTCATTGGTGTTCATCACTGGTCGGAAAAGCTGTTCACGATCCGGACCACTCGCGACCCGGCCCTTCGCTTTCGAAACGGCGAGTTTGTCATGATGGGGCTGGAAGTGGACGGCAAACCGCTGCTCCGCGCATACAGCATGGTGAGTGCGAATTACGAGGATTACCTGGAATTCTACAGTATCAAAGTGCAGGACGGGCCCCTGACCTCGAGATTGCAGTATGTTGAAGTCGGTGACAAGTTGCTGGTGAGCAAGAAACCGACCGGCACTCTTCTGTGGGACCGTTTACGGCCTGGCAAACACCTTTACATGCTCAGTACCGGGACCGGGCTCGCTCCATTTCTCTCGATCATCAAGGATCCCGATATCTATGATCATTTCAGCAAGGTCATTCTCGTGCATGGCTGCCGCTACAAAAACGAACTGACGTATAAAAAGCTGATTACCCGCAAACTGATTGACCACGAATTTATCGGGGACCGTGTCCGGGAAAAACTGATCTATTATCCCGCAGTGACCCGGGAACCCTTTGAAAACTATGGCCGCATCACCACTTTGATGGAATCCGGAAAACTGCTCAAGGATATCGGCATGCCGGAATTGAACCGGGAGGATGATCGCTTCATGTTGTGTGGAAGCAAAGGCATGCTTCAGAGCCTGGGTGCCATCCTGAAAGAGCGGGGATTTGCAGAAACCAGGAAAAGCGATTTCAGGGAATATGTCATTGAGCGCGCCTTTGTGAACTGATCGCACAGGGGGTGTGCAGGAGGGGCCGGAACCCTTTTCCCCTTCTTCCTCCCGGCATTTTCGCGGCACCGGTCCTGTCGCCACAACCATACGGCTCCCTGGGAATGCGGACAGGCAGGGGGGTATCGGACCCGGGTCCCGTTTCACCCTTCACTTCTGCACAATGGAGCCCATGCATTCCGATGACGGTTCCGAATCGGAAATGAAATTCCTGACGGCGGTTTCAAACCGTTCCAGTCCCTGGTCAAGTTCGGCCGTGCTGATATTCAATGGCGGTGCCAGTCGGATGACATCGGGCCCGGCAACCAGAACAAGCAACCCATCCGATACGCAGGTGGCGAGCAATCTTCTCCCCTCTCCCCTGTAGCGGCCCACCAGCTCACAACCGAGCAGCAAACCGGTCCCCCGGATCTCCTGGAACACGCCGTACTGGTCATTGATTGATTTCAGGCCACTTGCCAAATGGATGCCATGCGCTTCAATCGACCGGAGCATGGCGGGCTGGCTGACGATATCCAGTATCTTTCCGGCAACGGCACAGGCCATGGGATTGCCGCCGAAGGTGCTGCCATGGGAGCCGACAACCAGGTCGTTTCCAATTTCTTCGGTTGTGAGCATCGCGCTGATTGGAAAACCGCCCCCCAGTGCCTTGGCCGTTGTCAGGATGTCCGGAGTCACGCCCATTTTTTGATAGGTATAGAGTTTCCCGGAGCGTCCAACCCCGGTCTGGATTTCATCAAGAATCATCAACGCGTTGTACTGGTCACAGCACTCCCGGACCACCTTGACAAACTCCACGCTGGCCGGCACGACCCCGGCTTCTCCCTGGCAGGGTTCCAGGATCACGGCACAGGTGGTCGGCCCCTTTTCCTCGAAAAACTGTCTCAGGGAGCCAATGTCATTAAAAGGCCGGTGGGAAATGCCTCCAGGTTTCGGGCCAAAACCACTGCTGTAAGCGGGCTGGCCACCGACATTTACGGTGAACAGGGTGCGGCCGTGAAACGCCTGGTCAAAGGCCAGAATTTCATGTTTCTCCCTGCCATACCGGTTGAATGCATACCGTCTTGCCAGTTTCAGGGCGGCTTCATTTGCCTCAGACCCGGAATTCGCAAAGAATATGCGTTCGGCGAAAGTGAGTCCGCACAATTTCTGTGCGAGCTGGATTGCCGGCTGGCTGGTGAGCACATTGCTGACGTGCCAATACCGGCCGGCCTGTTCAGCCAGCACTCTGACCAGTTCCGGGTGGGCATGTCCCAATGCACAAACGGCAATCCCCGATGCAAAATCGAGGTATTCATTGCCTGCGATGTCCCAGAGATACGATCCCGACCCATGGTCGGGAATGATGGCCATGGGCGCGTAGTTGGGTGTCATGTACCGGTCATGCAGCTGGCGGATGGACGCCATGGCGGATGTTTCCGGATTCGATGGTGTGATTTTGCTCATCTGGACCAAAAGGGTTGCCGATAGAAAAGGCTAGAATTTTACCTGTATCGGTAGGAGAATATCAGCCTGTATGTTTTGCTGACCCTGTAATGACCGAGAATTGAAAATGTCTGAGCAAATACCTGAACGTGAGTCGATGGAAGTGGATGTGGTGATCGTGGGTGCCGGGCCTGCAGGGCTTTCTGCCGCCTGCAAATTGATGCAGCTGGCCCAGAAAAACAAAAAGGAACTGTCCGTGGTTGTGCTGGAAAAAGGCTCGGAAGTGGGTGCGCATATCCTGTCCGGGGCATTGTTTGAGTCCAGGGCCCTGGACGAACTGTTTCCGGACTGGAAAGACCGGGGCGCGCCACTGCACACCGCGGTGCAGCAAGACGAGGTACTGATGTTCCGGGACCATCAAAAAGCAATCAGCATCCCGCTGTGGATGGTGCCCAAACCGATGCACAACGACGGTAACCACATCATCAGTTTGGGCGAATTGTGCCGTTGGCTCGGGGAGCAGGCTGAAAGCCTGGGCGTGGATATCTTTCCGGGTTTCCCCGCTTCAGAAGTCCTTTATCACGACAACGGGGGCATTAAAGGCGTCGCCACCGGAGAAATGGGAAAGGATTCGGATGGAAAACCCAAGGCATCCTATGAGCCGGGTATGGAACTCCATGCCAGCGTTACCCTTTTTTCCGAAGGATGCCGGGGCCATCTCGGAAAGCAGTTAATCGACAAATTTGAGCTTGACAAGGAAACACAGACGCAGCACTACGGTATTGGAATCAAGGAATTGTGGGAAATCGGTTCCGACAAGCACCAGCCCGGACTGGTCGTTCATGGGGCTGGATGGCCTTTATCGGAACATGGTGCAACCGGAGGGTCGTTCCTCTACCATTTCGGTGACAACCTGGTTTCCATGGGGCTGATCACGGACCTGTCTTATGAAAATCCGTATTTGAGTCCATTCGACGAGCTCCAACGTTTCAAGCACCATCCCCGGATCCGGCAATACCTGGACGGTGGAGAGCGGATTGCATACGGTGCCAGGGCGATTACCAAGGGGGGCTTGAATGCGCTTCCGAAAATGTGCCTGCCCAATGGATTGCTCATCGGCTGTGATGCCGGCACATTGAATTTTTCCAAAATAAAAGGCACCCATACTGCCATGAAATCAGGCCTTCTGGCCGCGGAAACGGCGTTCAATGCCATCCATGGTGACGGGTCCCTGGCGGATTACGAGGAAAATTTCAATCGTTCCTGGCTCTATGAAGAACTGCACCGTTCCCGGAATTTTGGTGCGGCCATACACAAATTCGGGAGCTGGCTGGGTGGTGCGTACAATTACATTGACCAGAACTGGTTTACCGGGAAATTGCCATTCAATCTTACCGACCCGGTTCCGGATCATCAGGCACTGAAGCCGGCCTCCGGTCTCAAACCGATCGAATATCCCAAACCGGATGGCAAAATAAGTTTCGACAAGACTTCCTCGGTTTACCTTTCCAGTACGAATCATGAGGAAAATCAGCCCGTCCACCTGAAGTTGCGCAAGCAATCACTGGCCGTGGAAACCAACTTCAAGCTCTATGCCGGACCGGAAGAGCGGTTTTGCCCGGCAGGTGTCTATGAATTCCTGAATACCGAGACCAGTCCGGAATTGCAGATTAACGCCCAAAACTGTGTGCATTGCAAAACCTGCGACATCAAGGACCCGGTCGGCAACATTGACTGGGTTGCCCCCGAAGGAGGGGGCGGTCCCAACTACGCGAACATGTAGAACACATCCCCGAAGCAACCGGGCAATGTCCCGGATTCCGTCGACGGCCTGCGTATCCGGAGGCATCCCGTTCAGGCTGGCCGGGAAAGTCTTCCGGGGATACGGCGAGGTTCCGAAGCCCGTGATGTTCCGGGTGCATTCCAGACCGTGCGGTGCCGGCCGCTGTGACGGGCAACCGGATGTAAAACCACTCCCCGAATAGCCGGACCGGGGCCTTCAGGAAGCCTGCTCCACCCAATGGCGGGCATTCTGGAAAATCCTTATCCAGGGACTGTATTCCCCCCAGCCCGGCGGGTGCCAGGAATTTGACACGGTTCTGAAAACCCGTTCCGGATGGGGCATCATGATGGTAAATCGACCGTCATCGTTGGTGAACGCGGTGAATCCGGAATCCGAATGGTTCGGGTTATAGGGATAGACCTCGGTAGCCTGTCCGCGATGATCGACATAGCGCAGACAAACCTGGTTGTTTTCGTCCGTTTCGGTCCGGTCCTGCGTTCCCTCAAAGACAGCCCGCCCTTCACCATGCGCCACGACGACCGGCAACTTGGAGCCACCCATGCCTGCAAACAGGACAGCCTTTTCTGAACAGATTTCCACCATGACAAACCGTGCTTCGTATTGCTCCGAACGGTTGCGCAAAAATCTGGGCCAGTTTTTCGCCCCTGGCACCAGGTCCTTGATGGTGGTCATCATCTGGCAACCATTGCACACCCCCAGTGCAAAGGTGTCCTGGCGGTTGAAAAATGCTTCAAAGGTATCTCTTAGCAACGGATTGTACAAAATCGATTTGCCCCACCCTTCTCCAGCACCCAGGACATCACCGAATGAAAAGCCCCCGCAGGCGGCGATGCCTTTGAATCCATCCAGGGTTTTTCCCTGCGTCAGGTCAGTGGTCGTGACATCTACCGCTTCAAATCCCACACTGTGAAAGGCAGCGGCCATTTCCAGTTGGCCATTGACCCCCTGTTCACGCAGGATCGCGATTTTCGGGCGGCGGGGTCCTGCAAACCCGGCCGATTCAAAAATACCCCGGCTGATTTTTTCACTGTGCTCAAAACCCAGCTCACAAAACAATCCCGGATCGTCCGTATCCCGGATGCGGGAGTATTCCTGGTCTGCACAGGCCGGATTGTCGCGCAAGCGCTGCATTTGCCACCCGGTGTGCGACCAGAAGGCATGACAGACCGACCGTTCCTGGGCATAGATGGTTTTTCCCGTATCCATGATATGGATGCGGTTCCCCGGTACGGGCTGGCCGATCCGGTGAAACAGGTTTTCCAGCCCCAGTTCCCGGACTGTCCGCCTGATCCCTTCCCGTTCCTTTCGGCGGGTCTGTATGACCGCGCCGGTTTCCTCGTTGAACAGCACACCGAAATAATCCTTGCCCAGTGAGCCGAGATCAATCTGCAGTCCGCAACGGGAAGCAAACGCCATTTCGCACAGCGTGATCATCAATCCCCCGTCGGAACGGTCGTGATAGGCCAGCACCTGTGCCCGGCGGATCAGGGTCTGGATGGCGTTAAAGAAATTTTTCAGTACCTTAGCGTCCTCGAGATCCGGCGCAGTTTCGCCCATCTGGTTGGTGGTCTGGGCCAGAATGCTGCCGCCCAGCCTGTTTTTTCCGCCACCCAGATCGAACAACCACAGATCAGTCTCCGGTTCCGACCTGTCCAGGACGGGTGTCAGGGTTTTCCCGACATCCTCGACGGGTGCAAAAGCGCTCACGATCAATGACACGGGAGCGACGACTTTTTTGGAGTGGCCGTTTTCGTCCTGCCAGACGGATTTCATGGACATTGAGTCCTTGCCAACCGGAATGGAAATGCCAAGATCCGGGCAGAATTCCAGGGCGACCGCCCTGACGGTGGCATACAGGTCCGCGTCATGCCCGGGTTCCCCGGCTGCCGCCATCCAGTTTGCCGACAGCTTGATATTCGAAATGTCGCCAATGGCGGCTGCCGCCATATTGGTCACGGCCTCCGCAACCGCCAGCCGGCCACTGGCGGGTGCGTCAATAATGGCAACCGGAGTCCGTTCCCCGATGGCACAGGCTTCCCCGCATTGGCTTCGATAGCCCGAAGCTGCCACGCCGACATCCGCAACCGGAACCTGCCAGGGCCCGACCATTTGGTCCCGGGTGATCAGCCCGGTCACACTGCGGTCACCGATGGTTACCAGAAAAGTCTTGTCTCCCACGGCCGGAAACATCAAAACCTGTTCTACCGCGGTATGCAGAGTCATTTGACCGAGGTCCAGTTTTACCCTCTCTTTCGTCATGGACCGGTCGGTACGCTGCATTTTCGGCGGCAAGCCAAAAAGCAGGTCCATGGGCAAATCGATGGGCTTGTCCCGGTTTCCATTCTCATCGGGAAACAACCGGTCGTTCAGGACAAGCTGGTTTTCTGTGGTCGCTACGCCCACCTTGCTGTACAGACATCTTTCCCGGGCACATATTTTTTCAAAATCCCCATACCGCGCCTGGTCGATCGCAAGAACATATCTTTCCTGGGATTCGTTACACCAAATCTGCATGGGGGACATGCCCGGCTCATCGTTCGGGATATCCCGCAATTCAAAAGATCCCCCACATTCTGAATTGTGTACCAGCTCGGGCAATGCATTGCATAAACCGCCTGCCCCGACATCGTGGACAGATAAAATGGGGTTCTTCCTCCCCATGGCACAACAGGCATCAATCACTTCCTGGCAGCGACGTTGCATTTCAGGGTTGCCCCGCTGCACCGAAGCAAAATCCAGTGATTCCGAACGGGAACCGGAAGTCACACTGGACGCAGCACCGCCGCCGAGGCCGATCAGCATGGACGGGCCGCCCAGGACAACAATCGGGGTATCGACGGGGATCTTTTCCTTGTGGACATGCTGCGGTCTGATGTTGCCGATTCCCCCCGCGAGCATGATGGGTTTGTGATACCCGTAGGTGATGGTTTCGCCGGTGTATTCCAGGTTCCTGAAATACCCGCAGATATTCGGGCGGCCGAACTCATTGTTGAAAGCCGCCGCACCAATCGGGCCTTCGATCATGATTTGCAGGGGACCCGCGATTCGGGCAGGTTTTTGTTCCTGGCCTTCCCATGGCATTGGAAAATCAGGAATTCGAAGGTGGGAAACGGAATACCCCACCAAACCCGCTTTCGGCTTCCCGCCTCGCCCGGTGGCGCCTTCATCCCGGATTTCACCGCCTGACCCCGTTGAGGCACCCGGATACGGAGAGATGGCCGTCGGATGGTTGTGCGTTTCCACTTTGGCGGTGAAATGGACGCGCTCACGGGTGTACTCATAGCGATGATTTTCAGCGTCAGGGGAGAAACGTTCCGTTTCCGCACCCGTCAGGACGGCCGCATTGTCGCTGTAGGCGACCAGTATTCCCGAAGAACTTTTTTCATGGGTATGGCGGATCATCGCAAACAGGGACTGCTCCATGATTTCGTCATCGATTTTCCACTGCGCATTGAAAATCTTGTGGCGGCAGTGCTCGGAATTGACTTGGGAAAACATCATCAGTTCCGCATCCGTGGGGTTCCTGCCCAGCGTCCGGAACTGTTCCAGCAGGTAATCCTGTTCTTCGTCACTGAGTGCAAATCCGAATTCGGCGTTGGCCACCCTGAGCGCTTGATCACATCCCGACATCAGATCAATGTGGCGCAGCGGTGCCGGCCCGGCCCGTGCAAACAGTTTTTCAGCCTGGTGTTCATCGAACAGCATCGATTCGGTCATGGGATCAAAAATCAGGCCGGACAGGGCCCGGTCCATCCGTTTCCGGTCCGGGCCGGAAAGCAGGTTCCCCGTATGGAAGATCCAGGCCGTGCCACGTTCAATTCGCAGTACCTGGTCCAGTCCACATTGATGAAAGATGTCCGTGGCTTTGGTTGCCCAGGGGGAGATCGTGCCGATACGGGGAACGATGACCCGGAACAGGGAATTCCGTTCCACTCCCGTGCGCACATCCCGTCCCGGGTCCAGGCTGGAAAGGTTCACGTTCAACAGCTGTGCCACTTTCCGCCGGTCTGCCGCCCCCAGCGTTTCGCTGGTGTCCAGAAAATAGACCAGCCGTGTTTCAATCCCGTTGCAGCGGGGAATGGTATGCCTGACCTGCCAAAGGACCTTTTCCCTGCGAAAATCGGAAATTGCGGCGGGACCCGGAATTACCAGCATGCCAGGGAGATTTCGGGGGCCAAACCGGGAAATTGGGGGGACGGAGGGAGTGGCTATAGAACCCCAGCCGTTCTCATCGCCTGCCGGAGCTGCTCGTGGTATTGCCCGGAAAAAACGGTCAACGGCAATCGGATGCCCTTTGCCACATAACCCATCTCATGCAATGCCCACTTTGCCGGGATCGGGTTGGATTCAAGAAACAGGGCATCGTGCAGGGGGTCCAGCTGGGCATTCAATTTCCTTGCACGTTCCAGGTCCCCGGAAACCGCAGCGCTGCACATTTCATGCATCATTCCCGGGGCCACATTGGCGGTTACGGATATACAGCCGTGCCCGCCCGCTTCGATCAGTTGCAGTGCGGTATCATCATTCCCGGAGTAGATGGCGAAGTCGTCGCCACACCGGGCTTTGAAATCTCCCACCCTGGGAATATCCGAGGTGGCATCCTTGATGCCGGCAATGTTTGGAATTTGTGCCAATTTCACAACGGTATCATTTTCCATGTCCAGGGCGGTCCGGCTCGGAACATTGTAGAGGATCTGGGGCACATCGACGGCTTCGGCAAGATGCCTGAAGTGCAGGTACAGACCATGCTGGGTGGGTTTGTTGTAGTACGGGACCACCAGCAGGCACGCGTGTACGCCCAATGCGGCGGCTCGCTGGGTCAATTCCAGCGCCTCCGAGGTGGAATTGCCTCCTGTCCCGGCTACGATGGGAATCCGTCCCGCCGCAAAGTCCACGGTCTTGCCGATGACATCAATCTGTTCGTCAATGTCCAGAGTCGCGGATTCTCCTGTCGTTCCCGTAGCGATGATGGCATCGGTCTGGTTTTCGACATGGAAATCGACCAGTTTCCGCAGTCCGTGGTAATCGATGCCGCCCTCTTCGTCCATGGGAGTAATCATTGCGACCAAACTGCCTGTAAGCATTTCTTGAACCGTTATGGATATGAATTTAGCATCAGGGGATGGTACTGTTAGCGCGTCGATTTCACAAGTGAATTATCACGGCCGGCTTCCTGCCCTCCCTGATCAGTCGTTTCAAATGAGGGACGGTTGGGTTAGTATCGACAGGCCCGTTTCCCGATACCGCTGACAATCCAATTGCCCTGAACCGACATGGCCGATACCGACATCTTGAAGATAGGATTGCTGTTGTGTGATGATGTGGCCCCGGATGACCAGCCACAATATGGCACTTACACGGAAATGTTTCAGAATAGTCTGGACCCGGATGCCCAGTCCATCGCGCTGGAGCCGATCCGGTGTTTTGAGGGGGAAACCCTTCCCGTCCCGGAGCAATACGACGGTTATGTCATTTCCGGGTCCCGTTACAGTGTGTATGAAGACCGGTTCTGGATAAAGAGGTTAATGCAATTTGTCCGGGACTGCTGGGACCAGAACGTGAAAATGGTCGGCATCTGTTTTGGACACCAGCTCATCGCCCATGCCCTGGGCGGAAAAACAGTCAAAGCGGATGCGGGTTGGGGGTTTGGCATTCAAAGCGCTGCCGTCACCGAAAAACAGCCGTGGATGACGAACTTCGGCGACCTGAACGGCGACCACTACAATCTGGTTGTGATTCACCAGGACCAGGTGCTGGAAATCCCGCCGCACTTCAGGGCGGTGGCGAAAAACGATTTCTGCCCGAACAGCATGATCGTTGGAGGGAATACCATGTTGGGCATTCAGGGCCATCCTGAGTTCAGCAAGGAATTTTGTGCCTTCCGGGCGGAATTCAGGAAAGAGACCATCGGTCAGGAGCTCTACGAATCGACACTGCATTCCCTGGCGGAAAAGGATGTTCATGCCGGCACCATCCTGGGCTGGGTCGACAGTTTCCTGCATCAGGCCAATGGCGGTCACCCCTGATCGGTCCCCGGACGCAACGGGATGATTGGCCCTGAAAACCTCTCCGGACGCCTTCTTGAGGAAACCCAGGCTGCCAATGCGCACCCGTATCGGGAGGATTGCCCGGCCACGCCGGAGAGATTCGCTTCCCCGGTTTTGTTGTATAGTTATCCCCTGTCCTTCCATTTCTCTCCAAGCGGACGACGATTATGATTGTAAAACAAATCTGGACCGGAAATGCCTACCGGAATTTCAATTACCTGATTGCCTGTCCGGAAACCGGGGAAGCGCTGGCCGTTGACCCGCTGGACCACAGGAAATGCCTGGCGGTGGCCAGCGAAGAGGGATGGAATATCACGCAGATTGTGAATACCCATGAGCACGGTGATCACACGGGCGGCAACCGGAAGATGGTGGCGGCGACAGGAGCGAAAGTCCTGGCCCACCATGGTGCCGGAGCCTCGATCCCGGAGATGTCCCAGGGGTTGTCCGCCGGGGATGTCGTCCGGGTCGGCCATACCGTGGAACTGGAAACCCTGGATACCCCGGGCCATACCATGAGCCACGTCTGCCTGCTCTCCAGGACCGATCATCCGGCATTGTTCTGCGGGGATACCCTGTTCAACGCCGGAGCGGGAAATTGCCACCATGGTGGACATCCCGATGAACTCTATGACACGTTCATCGGTCAACTCGCCCCGCTCACGGACAATACACTGGTCTATCCGGGGCACGACTATCTGCAAAACAACCTTCAGTTTACACTGGACCGGGAACCGGAAAACCACGCCGCGAAAGCCCTGTTGGAAGAAACTTTCGACCAGGACCCTGCCAACGCTCTCGTAACCACGCTGGCCCAGGAAAAGGAAATCAACACCTTCTTCCGGTTGCAGCATCCGGATGTGATGGAACAGCTTCGCCGGGCCTTTCCTGAAATAGGGAAGTCTCCGGATTCACGGACAGTCTTTCTGAAACTCCGGGAACTCAGGAACCGCTGGTGAAGTGGACGACGGGGATGGCAGGTTCCCTGTCGGGAGACGAAGCCATCCTCGCGGACCCGGCATCGGTCAGGTGTTTCCGGTCGATCCGAATCCGCCGCCCCCCCGGCCCGAAGACTCGAAATCGTCCACGATATTGAATTCGACCTGTACAACGGGTACCACGACCATCTGTGCAATCCGGTCACCGGAACGGACCGTAAAATTCCGGCTTCCCCGGTTCCAGCAGGATACAAACAGCTGGCCCTGGTAATCCGAATCGATCAACCCCGTGAGATTTCCCAGGACGATCCCGTGCTTGTGCCCCAGCCCCGAACGCGGGATCAGGACTGCTGCCAGGTTCGGGTCGGCAAGATGAATGGCGATCCCCGTCGGAATCAGCGCGGTTTGTCCGGGCTGGAGATGCACCGGGTCGTCGATACAGGCATTCAAATCCAGGCCTGCAGAACCTTCGGTGGCATAGCCGGGCAAGCCGTACGTTTTCCGGATTCGTTCGTCAAGAATTTTTACGTCGATTTTTTTCTTCATGCTGTGCTTGGTTCCGGGTTCATGAGAACGGAAATCTTTTCCAGGATGCTTATGGCCAGGCGGTACTTGTCCGCCCGTTCCAGCTGGACCACCCCGGTCTGGTGAATCAGGGATGCGGCATTGGTGTCATTGTCGATCGCACCGTCCTCTCCGGATACGTCATTGGCCACGATGACATCAATTTTCTTGTCCCACAGTTTTTTCTTCGCATTGGCCAGCAGGTCCCGGGTTTCCGCAGCAAACCCCACGGTAAACGGCCGGTCCTCCCGAGCCGCCACTTCGGCCAGAATGTCCGGATTCTTGATCAGCTTCAGGACGATTTCAGGCTCCTTTGCCTTGATTTTCTGGTCTTCCTGCAAGGCGGGCCGATAATCGGCCACCGCCGCCACGCCGATAAAAATATCGGTGCCCGAGACACGCGACATGACCGCATCGCGCATCTGTCTTGCCGACTGCACACCGATGCACTCCACCCCTGAAGGCGGGGTTGTGTTCACCGGTCCCCGCACCATGGTCACGGTTGCCCCGAAATCACGGGCTGCCCTGGCGATGGCAAATCCCATCTTTCCGGAACTGCGATTGGAGATTCCGCGTACCGGATCGATTGCCTCCCACGTCGGGCCCGCAGTCACCAGGATCTTTTTCCCTGAGAACAGCTGTGGAATCCCATCACCGAGCAGCTGTTGGGCGATCTCGTCGGGCTCGGTCATTCGCCCAACGCCCACTTCACCACAGGCCTGGTCTCCCTCGCCGGGGCCGATGATGGAGACCCCCCGGTCAACCAGTGTCTTCAGGTTGTGCCGGGTCGCCGGGTTCTGCCACATTTGCCGGTTCATCGCCGGTGCGATCGCCAGGGTGGCTTCACTTGCCACAACCAGGGCGGACAACAAATCGTCTGCTTCCCCATGAACAATTTTTGCCATGAAATGGGCTGTTGCAGGGGCTATGAGGATGATTTCGGCCCAGCGGGCCAGTTCGATATGCCCCATTCCGGATTCAGCATCCGAATCCAGGAGATGCTGGTGTACCGGATGCCCGCTCACTGCCTGGAGTGTCAACGGCGTAATAAACTCCATGGCGGCCCGGGACATGACAACCCTGACTTCCGCGCCCCGTTCGATCAGGCGTCGAACCAGGTCAGGCGACTTGTACGCGGCAATGCCGCCGGTAATGCCGAGTATGATTCTTGTATTTCTATGCATAGTCGTTACCCCGTTTACCAGATGGAGTTTACCGTATACTGAAATGACTGTTATGGATATTCGGAGGAAAGTGCCATGACAGGAGAACACGGGCATCGGCGCGGCCCGGCATGGTGTCTCTCCAGGGAGAACCCATCCCCCGTTTCTCCGGTCCACGATGGGGAGATGCCCGCAAGACGTTGCTTTTTGGCTTGATTGGGTCGTGGCGGGTGACGGGAATCACCCGGATGCCGGGGACATTTCTCCGCACTGCCGTCCCTGCAGACAGCATGCATGGCCGGACCGGAAACTTTGGACTCGCAAGAACCGTGCACTGTGTGTACACTCGGTTCTCCTGCAATTGGCCTGTTTTGCCTGTTATCCACAATGCAATGAAATCACGGGAACGAAGAGAGGGGATCACCCTGGTCCACACGGGGGATGGAAAAGGAAAATCTTCCAGCGCATTCGGGGTGGTATTTCGCGCTGCCGGATGGGACATGCAGGTTTGTGTCATCCAGTATATCAAGGGAAAGTGGAAAACCGGAGAGCAGCTGGCGGCAAAAAAATTTGACAACATCGAGTGGCATGTCCTGGGAGACGGCTTTACCTGGGATACCAATAACCCCGTCCAGGACATCAAAACCAGCCGTGCAATCTGGGAGTTCAGCAAAGAAAAGATCACATCCAAAAAATATGACCTGGTATTGCTGGATGAGATCAATTACTGCAGCAGTTTAGGCTGGCTGACGGGCCGGGAAATTGCGGATTTTGTCCAGAACCAGAAACCGGCCTGGTTGCATCTGATACTGACAGGCCGGGATGCGGCCAGGGAAGTGATGGACGTTGCCGACACGGTGACTGAAATGACGAAAGTGAAACATGCCTTTGACCGGGGCATCCTGGCCGCCCAGGGAGTTGAATTCTGATTTCCTGGCATTCACCGTAACCGGGGATCCCTGAATACATTCCTGGCGTGCCAGTCCAGGTACTCGGGTGCCGGTCGGCACTTTGGTTGGGGGTCCGGGGTCTGATAATGCGGTCGATATCTGGCCCGCAGGGTTGATATAATCCAGCCAGGGACCGCGACCCGAATGACCCAACTGAAATTATCCTGATTCATGAAGCGTTACTCGATCTTCAGCCTGATACGCAATGCGGTCAGCTATCACCAGAACTGGCAACGCGCCTGGCGCAGCCCACACCCCAGAAAGGAATATGACGTGGTGATTGTCGGGGGTGGCGGACATGGCCTTGCCACCGCTTATTATCTGGCGAAGGAATGCGGTATCACCAATGTGGCCGTGATTGAAAAAGGCTGGCTCGGAGGGGGCAATACGGGTCGAAATACCACCATCGTGCGTTCCAACTATCTGTGGGATGAATCCGCCCGTCTCTATGAACACGCGATGAAGTTGTGGGAGGGCTTGAGCCGTGACCTGAATTACAACGTCATGTTTTCCCAGCGTGGACTGCTTCATCTTGCGCACAATGTACACGACCTCCAGGAAATAGGAAGGCGGGGGAATGCCATTTACCTGAATGACATTGACTCTGAATTCCTGTCGCCGGAGCAGGTCAGGGAGCGGGTGCCATTTATCAATCTAAATTGCCGTTACCCGGTTCTTGGAGCGGTCCTGCAGGGCAGAGGGGGCACGGCCCGTCATGATGCGGTGGCCTGGGGCTATGCACGGGCCGCGGATGACCGGGGAGTGGACATTATTCAGAATTGCGAAGTCACGGGATTCAGGATAGAACACAATACCGTTCAGGGAGTGGAGACCACCCGAGGAACCATTGGTGCAAAAAAAGTGGGGTGTGTGGTGGCAGGACACTGTTCGGTCCTGGCTGAAATGGCAGGTTTCCGCCTTCCCATCGAGTCGTTTCCCCTGCAGGCATTGGTATCCGAGCCCATCAAGCCAATTCTGGATTGTGTGGTGATGTCTGGCAGCATCCATGCATACATCAGCCAGTCCGACAAGGGGGAACTGGTCATTGGTGCGGGGTCCGATGCCTACAATTCGTACTCGCAGCGTGGCGGTTTTGACGTGATCGAAGAAACGGTGGGCCCGGTCATTGAACTGTATCCCATTTTCTCCCGGTTGAAAATGTTACGGCAATGGGGCGGAATTGTGGATGTGACCGTTGACCGGTCACCCATTGTCTCCAAGACTCCCGTTCAGAACCTGTATTTCAACTGCGGCTGGGGGACCGGCGGGTTCAAGGCGACCCCCGGGTCCGGCCATGTATTCGCCCACTCGATTGCCCGCGGAGAGATGCACCCCATTGCCCAGCCATTTTCAATCAACCGGTTCCACAGCGGTGCGTTGATTGATGAGGGAGCCGCAGCCGCGGTGGCGCACTGATGCTGATCATTGAATGCCCCTGGTGCGGGAAGCGCGATCAATCGGAATTCACGGCCCATGGAGAGGCCCATATCGCCCGGCCCGGGGACCCGTACAAGCTTTCCGATGAGGAATGGGGGGATTACGTGTTCTTCCGGAAGAACCCCAAAGGCCTGCATTATGAGCGCTGGGTCCACAGTCATGGCTGCCGGAGATGGTTCAATGTCGCACGCTGCACAATCACGGATCATATCTATGCCACCTACAAGCCGGGTGATGTGCGTCCTGAGGTGGAAGAATGAGTACACAGGTTAACCGCCTTGGGCAGGGAGGCCGCATAGACCGAAACAAACCCATTCGATTCTGGTATGACGACAAGGCGTACGAGGGGTTTTCCGGCGATACCCTGGCTTCCGCATTGATTGCCAATGGTGTGACGCTGGTTGGAAGAAGTTTCAAATATCACCGGCCGAGGGGGATCTACTCTGCCGGACCGGAAGAGCCGAACGCCCTGGTGCAACTTGAAAGCGGTGCCTATACCGAGCCCAACCGCCGGGCGACCGAAATCCAGCTGTACGACGGGCTGCATGCCAGTTCACAGAACTGTTGGCCTTCCGTCGGTTTTGACATCGGTGTCGTCGCCTCCTGGGTTTCCCGGGTTCTGCCGGCAGGATTTTACTACAAGACCTTTATGTGGCCTTCTTCGTTGTGGATGACGTACGAAAAGTATATCCGCCGGGCGGCCGGACTTGGAAAGTCCCCGACGGACGTGGATCCGGATTTCTATGACAAGACCTATGCCCATTGTGATGTGCTCGTGATTGGTGGCGGTCCGGCAGGCCTTCAGGCCGCCTGTGCGGCCGGAAGGGCCGGCGCCCGGGTGGTGCTCATTGACGAGAAGAACGAATTCGGCGGAGCATTGCTGAGTGACACCGCCCAAATCAACGATCAGTCCGCTGACCGCTGGGTGAGCGAGAGGATTGCCGAATTGCAGCGCATGACGGAAGTCAGGCTCCTGCCAAGAACCACGGCGACCGGATATTATGACTACAACTTTGTGGTGGCCAATGAAAGGGTGAATGAACACATCGGGCCCAATACGGCCGGCAAGGCAGTCAAGGAGAGATTGTGGAAAATCCGGGCGAAACAGGTCGTTCTGGCAACCGGTGGGATCGAGCGTCCCCTGGTCTTTGCAGACAATGACCGCCCGGGGGTCATGCTCGCCAGTGCCATACGCAGTTACATCAACCGTTACGCGGTTGCCCCGTCAAGGCGAATTACCCTGTTCACCAACAACGACAGTGCCTACCGGACCGCAATGGATGCAAAAAAAGCGGGCATAGAGGTGCACATCGTCGATGTCCGAAAGGACCCCCAGGGAGCGCTCGTGCAGCAAACCAGGGAGCTTCGAATCAGGATTATGGAACATTCGACGATCACCGGCATCGAGTATTCCCGGGGCCGGATCCGGAAAGTGCAGGTCATGGAAATCGATGAGAGCGGAAAAGGGGTGACCGGCCAGGTGCAAACCATCGATTGTGAGGTGGTTGGCGTGTCCGGGGGGTGGACCCCCACCGTGCATCTGTTCAGCCAGGCTAAGGGCAGGTTGAAATTCGTTGATGAGCAGCACTGTTTTGTCCCGGACCGCCCCTGGACCAACAACCCGGTATCCGTCGCCGGGTCGTGTGGCGGTTCCGACCAATTGAATGACTGTCTGGCCGAGGGATTCGATGCGGGTTGCTCGGCGGCACAGGCGGCAGGATTTGATACTGGCAACCTGGCTTTGGATGCAACCTCGACCGACCCGGTGCCGGGCTCTCCCCGTCCTATCTGGATCCTGCCCTGTGATCATCCTATCGGCCGGGGCCGAAAAAAGCATTTTCATGAACTCCATAACGATTCAACCGTCGGGGATATTGAACTGGCTGCAAGGGAAGGGTTCGAATCCGTGGAACACCTGAAACGGTATACCACGACGGGGATGGGCACTGACCAGGGCAAGACCTCCAGTGTCAATGCCCTGGCGGTCATGGCGGATATTCGCAATACCACCATACAGGAAGTCGGCACCACTACATTCCGGCCTCCCTATACCCCGCTCAGTTTCGGCTCCATCGTCGGCCATGACCGGCGGGAACTTTTCATGCAGAGACGCAAAACCCCCATGCATTCATGGCATGACCGGAACGGTGCCGTCTATGAGGATGTCGGTGACTGGAAACGACCCAGATATTTTCCCAACATGGGAGAAGACATGCATGCTGCGGTCCAGCGGGAATGTGTTTCGGTCAGGCAGAATTGTGGCCTGCTGGATGCCACGACACTGGGAAAAATCGATTTGCAGGGCAAGGACAGTATCCGGCTGCTGAACATGTTGTACACCAATGCATGGGACCAGCTGGCACCGGGACGTTGCCGCTATGGGCTGATGCTGAATGAGCACGGCATGGTGTTTGATGACGGTGTGACCACCTGCCTGGGGGAAAACCACTACCACATGACCACCACCACCGGCGGGGCTGCCCGGGTAATGAACTGGATAGAAGAATGGCTGCAAACGGAATGGCCGGATATGGAAGTCTACGCCACGAGTGTAACGGAACAATGGGCCGTGGCCGCTTTGAGCGGACCCAATGCAGGCAAGGTCCTGGGGAAACTGACGGATCATCCACTGGATGAACGGTCCATGCCGTTCATGACCATGGCGCACGCCGATGTCGCGGGCATTCCGGCACGGATATTCCGAATCAGCTTTACCGGCGAGCTGTCTTTCGAGATCAATGTGCCGGCAAGATATGGGCTTGCGCTGTGGGAGGCACTGATGGAAGCCGGGGACGAAAACGGATTGTGCCCCTATGGTACGGAAACCATGCATGTACTGCGGGCAGAAAAAGGGTTCATTATCGTTGGTCAGGATACCGATGGAACGGTTACGCCAATGGATCTTGGCATGGACTGGATTGTCTCCAGGAAAAAAAGTGATTTCCTGGGCAGGCGTTCCTTTTCCAGAGCCGATACATCCCGGGAAGGCAGGAAACAGCTGGTCGGGCTGTTGACGGAAGACCCTAAATTCGTGATTCCGGAAGGGGCACACGTGGTTGAAAACCTCAGGCCCAGTCCCCCGATGGAAATGCTGGGCCACGTCAGTTCAAGCTATATGAGCCCGAATGTCGGTCGTTCGATCGCATTGGCCCTGCTCAAGGATGGATTCAATCGAAAAGGCCAAACGCTGGACGTGCCGTTGATGGACGGGTCCAGTCAAAAGGTAACCGTCACCGATACCGTATTTTTGCCATAGACGGACCATACACGCGTGAACGACACCAAAATCACATCGCCGGTCTACAACCGTGTGCGGATTGATGGACCGACCAGGCTCAGCGAATTACCGCTGTGCGGAAAAATAAACTTGCGCGGGAACCCCCGGAACAAGCAATTCCTGACGGCGACGGCATCCGTCCTCGGAATGGTTCCGCCCATCCAGCCGAATACCCGTCACATGGGAAGCACCACGACCCTGTTCTGGCTCGGTCCGGATGAGTGGTTGTGCCATTGTGAAATTTCACAGACCGAAACGCTCATCGCAGACCTCCGGTCGGGTCTGGACGGCCTGCACTGTGCGGTCGTGGAGGTCAGTGACTATTACACGGTCCTGAGGCTGGATGGCTCCCACTCCGCCGCCTTATTGTCCAGGGCCTGCCCCCTGGATTTGCATCCCTCGGTATTTGGCAAGGGAGCGTGCGCGCAAACCCGGTTCGGGCATGCGAGCATCTTCCTGCACAAGATCAGCAACGCTCCTTCGTTTGAAATCCAGGTAAGGTGGAGTTTTGCAGAGTACGTCTGGGACTACCTGGTCAGTGGAATGCGGGCACTGGCGGCCAGCGATTGACTTTCCATGCACATTCCACGGACGTGGGGTGGTCAGTGTATGGACGGAAATCGGCGGGACCCGGGCCGGGTGTTTTTTGTCGTTGCAAACCCGGTCAGTTTTTGCTGTGCCTGCCATTTCCGCGTTCGCTCGACCGTCCTCAGCCACTGGATCTCTCCCGAGATGAGTGTTGCCACCAGTTCGCCATGCTGAAACAGCAACCGGTTTTTCCCTGTTTTGGGAACCCGGTCCCCCGGAAGTACTGTTCCAGCCAAATTCAGGGGGTCGGCCGCGCTGATGGAAACCAGTGCCGGTTCCCCGTCCTTCTTCTCCATCTTGCGCAACAATCCAACCGCTTCAGGCAAGGCAAATTGTTCTCCCGAAAATCCATTGACGAAGCGGCCGCCTCGGACATCCCCCCGGGCTTCCATGCGCCGGTAAACGTAATGCAGGTCCCGCCAGTTGGGAAGGCCGGGTTCCAGGTCCAGCAAACGGCGAAAAACCACCCCGTACCGGCCAAGCAACACGCCTGCGATGTATTCGATGGAATCCCATCGCGGTTCATCGTTTTGGGTGGCCTGGAATTTGGTCGGTGCCCAGCGCCCCGCATGCAGCATGGCCGTTTTACGGGTCCGTTTCCGGTTCAGCCGGGCGGGGGATGGTGAAGAGGGCTGGACGAGTGCGCGAAGACCGGCGAAGTTATCGCTGCTGGCCATCCCCAGTCCGGCAAGTTCCGCCAGTCCCTGCTCGATATCGCAGGGCATCTCACCATGGTGAAGCAGGTCATCGAAAAATTGTGGTCCATGAGTCGTCAGCAATGTCTGGACTTTTCTTCCACGGTGGGACAGCAAATGATGGTCTTCCTGTACAGGGCTGAGGCCCAGCCAGTGCTCCCTGGTTGCCCTGGAAAGCAGGGCAACGGGGCTTTGTTTGTTGATTTTCGGGCTCACCGAAATCTGATTGCCTGATCGGCGTAATCGCAGCCAGCTTGCCCGGCCACTGGCGCACAGGATGTCCAGCCAGTGGGGCCGGTAGTCATGCAACCGGGCCGGCAGCACCGATTCCTCCCAGGCTCCCGCAGCCACTTCCACCCCCTCCAGTTGCTTGAGAACCACGGCAAGGGCTTCCGGGTTGTCCTGCACGGAATCATTGTCTCCATCCAGCCCCTGCCATCGGAACAGAAATCGCATGAATCCCGTGACGGAAGCCGGCTGTATGTGTTGGCGCAGATTCCGGATGGTTCGACGATGGATTCTGGCCAGTATCCCCCGTTCACACCACTGCATTTCATTCCCGTCCGGATGCGGACCGGCTTCGAAATTGCCGGACAGGACGTACCCTTCCTGTTCCAGCGACAACAGGCTGGCCCCGATGTCTTTTTCAGCGACCCCGAAAAACCGGGACAGCTGTTTCCCGGTAACCGGGCCCGTTCCTTGGAGCCGCATTCGAACCAGTTCCGTCAATCCATAGCCCGCATCGCAGGGCTCCGGATTGGCGGCTCCCCCGGCCGTGACCGGTACCGGGATATCCGTGTAAACACCCTGCCACAAATGCAATCGTTCCGTTGCGACCCAAAATACCGTATCCTGCACAGTCAGTTCACAGGCCCGATTGTCCTGGTCAAGCCGGCCCAGCCAGTCCAGCCATCCATGAGCCGCCGCCTCCCGGGCAGTGATGCCGCCCAGTATCAGCAGGGCATCGTGGCACTCATCCGGGGTACTGGCATCCGGCCATGCTTCCTTCCTGGTGTCATCGATCACCTGCTGGTCGAGCACGCCAAGAGAGGCCGCATCTTCAGGGTGCAGGAATTGCCGGGTGCGGACCAGCGATGTCCGCCGTTCCTCTGCGGGGGTATCGTCCAAAAAGGCATAGGGTTTGGCAACCAGAATTTCTTCGGCCAGCAGCGAGGGGGCCGTCAACTCCCTGCAAATCAGCCGAATGTTCCCGTCATGAAGATTTTCCAGGACTTCCTTCAACCTGTTCACGTCCATCAGGCGGTTCAGGCAATCGTACAGTGTCTGCGTCACCAGCGGATGGTCGGGAATTTCCCGGTGTCCCGCAAGATTTTCCGCGCAGGCAATCTGGTCTGGAAACACCAGCGCCATCAAGTCTTGAGCGTGGCTGCGTTGAAACTGCGGGGGGGTTCTGGTGCCGTTCGAGAAACGTTTGACCGCCAGGGCAATCGACGCATTCCAGCGCCAGTGTGTCGGGAACATCGGGGCATCCAGCAGCGCCTGGGTGAGTATTTCCTCTACGGAGTGTTGGTTCAAATATCCTGCCGGATCACTCAGGGGAAAACTGTGGGTACTACCCAGTGAGAGCACAATCGCATCTTCCAGTGCGGCGGCCTGGAGCTCAAAATTAAACTTTCGGCAGAATCTTTTGCGCAATGCCAGGCCCCAGGCGCGGTTTACGCGTGACCCGAAAGTGGAATGAATGACCAGGTGCTGGTCCCCCGCTTCATCGAAAAACCGCTCGAAAATAATGGTGTCCCGGGTCGGCAGAGCCCCCAGTGCGGCCTGCGCGGTCCCCAGGTAGTCGAGGAGTTGATCCGCTGCATGGTCCGATATCCTGTAATACTTCTGCACGGTCTCCCGGGCACTTTGCCGCCCGCCGGACAGGGCGGTTTCCACGAATTTTCTCAACCGGGAAACGGCATGGCTCACAGCGTCTGTCCGACCCGGTGCCTCTCCGAACCAAAACGGAATATTGGGGGGTTGTCCCCGTGCATCCATCACAAAGACTTTTCCCGTCTCGACTTTCAGTATTTGGTAGGAAGTGTTCCCCAACTGGAAAATATCCCCGGGCAGGGATTCGAATGAGAAATCCTCGTTCAGGGTGCCAATTTTCAGGCCGTCAGGCTGCAGGACCACATCGTAATCAAACTGGTCCGGAATGGTTCCGCCATTGGTAATGGCCGTCAACCGGGCGCCTTTTCTCGGTCCTATCCATCCATTGACAGTATCAAGATGAAGGTAGGCAGAACGACGGCCACGATGTGTGTTGAATCCGTCCGCCACCATTTTGACCACATCATCGAACTGGACACGTTCCAGCCCGGCGTAGGGGGCCGCCTGTTTTACCATCCGGAACAGGTCATCGATTTTCATCTTCCCCGCAGAGACTTCTGCAATGACCTGTTGGGCCAGCACATCCAGCGGTACAGGATAGATGGACAACTGGTCGAGGTCTCCCGCTCTCACCGCTCCCAGCAGGGCAACGCACTCAACCAGGTCATCGCGGGAAAGCGGAAACAGGACTCCCTTTGGGGTTGCTCCCAAACGGTGGCCGGACCGCCCGGTCCGCTGGAGAAAAACATTCACTGACCTGGGGGACCCGATCTGGCAGACAAGATCGATATCGCCGATATCGATGCCGAGTTCGAGCGAAGCGGTGGCGACCAGGGCCTTCAGCTGTCCTGTTTTCAGCCGGTGTTCGGCAGAAAGGCGGTGCTCCTTGGCCAAGCTGCCATGATGGGAGGTCACCGCATCTTCTCCGAGACGCTCTCCCAGTGCCTTGGACATGCGTTCGGCAAGTCGGCGGGTGTTGACGAAGATCAGGGTGGTCTGGTGGGAGACTATCCGTTCTTCCAGCTGGCGGTACAGTTCGGACCAGACTTCTCCCTCCATGACCGCTTCCAGTGCAGAGTCCGGCAGACAGATTTGCAAATCACAGTCCCGCAGATGCCCGCTGTCGATCACCTTGCAGCGATTCCGGTTGCCCGCACCGGTCAGAAACTGCACAACGGTCTCAATGGGTTCCTGGGTTGCAGACAGGCCGATTCTGGTGAGTGGCTCCGCACACAGGCGTTGCAGCCGTTCCATGCTCAAGGCGAGATGGGCCCCGCGCTTGCTGGAAACCATGGTATGTATCTCATCAATGATCAGCGTCCTGGTGGTGGCCAGAATTTTCCGGCCGGAATCTGAAGTCAGCAGGATATACAGGGATTCGGGGGTGGTGACGAGAATATTCGGGGGGGTCCGGATCATCTTGGTCCGTTCCCACTGCGAGGTGTCCCCGGTACGGACGGCTGAGCGGATTCTGGTTAGATTCCGACCCGGCAATGCGGCATCCTCCGCCAGGTTTTCCTGAATGGCCTGCAGTGGTTGCTCCAGGTTCTGATGAATGTCGTTTGAAAGGGCCTTGAGCGGAGACACGTATACGACGGTCACCTTCTCTTCAAGCAAGCCCTGAACTGCCTGCTTCACCAATCCGTCAATGGCAATCAGAAACGCAGCCAGTGTCTTGCCCGAGCCGGTGGGAGCCGAAACCAGGGTATGATTGCCGCTGGAGATGGCATTCCATGCATCCATTTGGGGCCGGGTGGGGGATTCGAATGATTCCCGAAACCACCTGGAAACCGTTGGATGGAATAGGTCCATGGTGTGCTTTCAGGAAAACAGGAACATTTCAGCGCTGCTCAAACGGGACAGGACTGCTTTGCCTCTGGCACGCGATACACCGCTATTGCTTCGGTATGACAATTGGGTTAACCTGCGCACCCCGCAAATTTGATCACGGCTACGTAGCTCAGCTGGTTAGAGCACATCACTCATAATGATGGGGTCCCCTGTTCGAGTCAGGGCGTAGCCACCATTTTCCCTTGTCGACCCGGGGCCGCCATTCGGCATCGGACCCCGGGTGAAACCGGAACGCCGTCATTGTCCGCAGTCCCGAAAAACCCCGGCATGCCGGGGACCCGTGACGCGGATTTCCCCCCACCCGGTTGAATCCGTATTCGGAAGTTCCCCGCAGTGGCGAAGGCGGTTTTCAGGGCTGGCTCCTCGTCAGGGCGTTGTCCATCGCACTGACGATCTGGTCAATATCATCTTTCGTGCAAACCAGTGCCGGGCTCAGGCACAATGTATTGTTGAATTCCGGAAAACTCCGGGTAGTGCGTCCAATCATGACGCCCTGTTGCAGGCAGTCGGCAACAACCCCCGCCGCCACCGACTCGTGCACCGGTTCACGGGATTGCCTGTCCCTGACCAGTTCAGCGCCCACAAACAGCCCCTTGCCCCGTACGTCACCCACCATTTCGTGCTTGTCCTTGAGCCCATGCAGTGCATCCATGAGGTAATCTCCCATTTGCGTGACATTTTCCAGGAGATTTTCCTCTTCGATGATCCGCATATTTTCGAGTGCTGCCGATGGCCCGCCGGTACAGCCTCCGAATGTGCTGATGTCACGAAAATATTGCAGGGTTTCACTGGGTTCGGCAAGAAACTCGGTAAACAGTTCTTCAGTGGTTACCGTGCAGGAAATGGCGGCATATCCGCTGGCGACCCCTTTTGCCATGGTCACAATGTCCGGTTTGACCCCGTAATGCTGGTATCCGAACCACTTGCCGGTTCGTCCCATTCCACAAACCACTTCATCAATGTGAAGCAGCACGCCATACTTCGTGCAAATCTCCTGTATGGTTTCAAAATAGCCTTCAGGAGGCGGGATCACCCCTCCGCCGGCTGTGATCGGCTCAAGAATGACGGACCCCACGGTATCCGGGCCCTCTTCGAGTATGACGCGTTCCAGTTCCCTGGCCGCCTGTACGCCATAGTCCGGGTCGTCTCCATTTGGCGCCCGGTACGCCAGGCAATGGGGAAATTCAACAAATCCGGGGGTAAACGGGCCGTACTGGTCCTTGCGCTGGATTTGTCCCGACGCGCTCAAGCTGGTGATGGTTGTGCCGTGGTAGTCGCGTTCCCGGAAAATGATCTTGTGCTTCCGGCCGTTGTTCTTCAATGCTGACAGCTGACGGACCAGTTTGAATCCTTTCTCATTGGCCTCCGACCCGGAATTGGAAAAGTACACCCGGCTCAATCCGGGCATTTTCTCGGTCAGCCGGTTCGCAAACATGGCACCCGGGATATTGCCTGCGGAATTGGCGAAATAACACATTTTTGCGAGCTGGTCCCGAACCGCATTGGCGATGCTTTCCCGACCGTAACCGACATTCACGGTCCAGACACCGCCGGAGACCGCGTCCAGGTATTCCCGGCCATGGATGTCCTTGACTCTCAGTCCCTTTCCCTCAACGATCACCATGGGTTCGCTTTCCAGCATGGGTTTGTGCTGGACAATATGGTGCCAGACGTGATCTTTGTCACTGCTGACTACTTCAGCGGCGGTTTCGGTATTTGTGAGGATTCTGTTCATGTATGGTTACCGGTGGTTAGGGTTGGTGGCTGTCCTGTTGAACCTTACTCCCAATTGGAATTTACAATAGAACCAATTCATCCGGCGAAACCGGGCCACCCCGAAAAATCCGCTTTTCCCGGCGGATTGCATGTATGCTATTGGTTTTCCCGGATACAATCAACCCATGGATATCTCCCACATCCTGGACCCCCTGAACAAGGCCCAGAGGGCCGCGGTGGCGGCCCCTTCCGGACCATCGCTGGTTCTCGCCGGCGCCGGCAGCGGGAAAACCCGGGTGCTGACACACCGCATCGCGTACCTGGTCCGGGGACATGGGATTTCACCCCATATGATTCTTGGCACCACCTTTACCAACAAGGCCGCCCGGGAAATGCACGGGCGGATCGAAACCCTGTTGCAGGCCCCGTTTCACGGGATGTGGCTGGGCACATTCCACGGGTTGTGCCACCGCATACTGCGGTTGCACCCGGAGGCGGCCGGCCTGCCTGAAAACTTTGAAATCGTGGACAGCGATGACCAGCTCCGGCTGATCCGCCGCGTCCTGAAGAATCTCGACCTGGATGAAAAGGACTGGCCTCCGCGGCAGATGCAGTGGATGATCAACCAGCACAAGGATGCGTCCAGGCGCTCGGCAAGGCTGCCGTCTGGACACGGCGGCATATGGGAAAAAATGCTGCATCGGGTGTATGCCGATTATGAGGAGGTCTGCCAAAAATCCGGGCTGGTGGATTTTGCGGAAATATTGCTGCGCACACTGGAGTTGTTCCAGAATAACCAGGCGATTCGTGAAACCTACCAGCAGCGGTTCCAGCATATCCTGGTGGATGAGTTTCAGGATACCAATACGGTCCAGTATCAATGGCTTCAAGTGCTTTCCGCCCGGCACAGGAACTTGTTCGTGGTCGGCGATGATGACCAGTCGATTTACGGATGGAGAGGCGCAAAAGTTGAAAATATCCTGAGTTTCGAAAAGGACTTTCCCGGGGCCAATGTTCTGAGGCTCGAACAGAATTATCGTTCCACGGGCACGATACTGACCGCGGCGAACGCGGTCATTGCACATAATTCGGGACGGCTTGGCAAGAACCTTTGGACCAAGGGGTCAGAGGGTTCCCCCATTCGGCTTTATGATGCCCACACCGAAGATGACGAAGCGCGTTTTGTGGTGGAACAGTTGCGTAGCTGGATACGCCAGGGCCACCGCCGGGACGAGGCGGCGGTACTTTACCGGTCAAACGCACAATCCAGGGTCTTCGAACAGGAACTGGTCCGGCAGGATATCCCGTACCGTGTTTATGGTGGTCTTCGTTTCTATGAACGGGCGGAAATCAAGAACGCGCTTGCCTACCTGCGGTTGCTGTCAAACCGGGATTCCAACCATTCTTTTGAAAGGGTTGTGAATCTGCCGGCACGGGGGATTGGAGACAAGACGATGGGGATCATTCTGGAGCACGCCCGCCTCAAGCAGGTTTCGATGTGGCAGGCCGGGGCCGAACTGATTGCCGAAAGGGGGATTTCACCCCGTGCGCTTGCGGCATTGAGCGGATTCCAGAACCTGATCATGCAAATGGCCGAAGACACGGCGGGGCTTGGATTGGGGGAACTGACCGGTCATGTGCTCAAGCAAAGTGGCTTGTTTGCTCACCACAAAAATGAACGGGGCGAATTGGCCCGGGGGCGGGTGGAGAACCTGCAGGAACTGGTAAGTGCCGCGGAAAACTTTGTTCGGGAGGAAAACGAGACGCAGGATGATTTATCGGCGTTCCTGGACAGTGCGGCACTGCAGGCCGGAGAAGGCCAGTCGGAGGAATGGGAGGATTGTGTACAACTGATGAGCCTGCACTCCGCCAAGGGACTGGAATTTCCATTGGTTTTCATCTGCGGGATGGAAGAGGGCCGGTTTCCCAACCAGAAATCCCTGGAGGAGGGTTCCCTGGAAGAAGAGCGGCGTCTTTGCTATGTGGGCATGACCCGGGCGATGCAACAACTGGTCATGAGCCGTGCCAGGCGCCGCTGGCAGTACGGGCAATCCCATGTCAATCCGGCCTCCCGGTTTCTTGCTGAAATACCCGGGGAATATGTTGAGAGAATCCGCTCGCCGGGATGGGACGGGGCGGAATCAGGCGAGGTGCTTTTCCGCGGAGGAACCCCGCCACAGACTGCCGGGTTTGACGGAATCCGGCTGGGACACCAGGTCCGCCACCGTAAATTCGGGGCCGGTACCGTGGTCGGAATGGAGGGCCAGGGTATCCATGCCAGGGTACAGGTCCACTTTGCCGACGCCGGGATGAAGTGGTTAATCTGCTCTTATGCCAATCTGGAGCCGATTTGAGTCGTGGTCTGGTCTGCAGCCGGTGTATTGCCGTACCGCTTGGACTGGACTTCGCTGTCATTGGCGTCGTCAGCGGATTCAATGGTTGCCATCCAATGGAAACAGGGATTGTCGACGTGATACGGAAGCAGTGGTGAGGTGATCAGTTCCGGATAATCATAGAGGACTTCATCAGTGATGGGTATGAACAATTTATGATTCATTAGAAATAATTTTCTGCCAGTTATTCACCAGAATCCAATTACACCTTTTTATAATGGTATCAAGGGGGGAAACTAGTGGTAATGTTATGACGATATGACGCAGGGCCATATCCTGAAACACCGCCAGGTATTCATACCCCGGCCGAATCCGTTATACTGTCTTTTACCCATCGGCAAACTGTTCCAAGTCCATGTCCAGAATCATTGCAATTGTCGAAGACGACACCGACCAGAGAGAAAACTATTCGGATGCGTTGATTGCCCAGGGCTACATCGTGCAGTCCTACGGGAACAAGTCCGAAGCACTGCTCGGGTTCGCCAGGTCACTGCCGGATCTTGTCATCCTGGATATCATGCTGGAGAATGAAATGGATGGCGGGTTTGATATCTGCAGGGAACTGCGTCAGAAAAGCCCGCAAATGCCCATTATTTTTCTGACTGCCCGGGACAATGATATCGACCGGGTGTCCGGCCTGAGACTGGATGCCTGGGACTACATTACCAAACCCGTCAATCTCCAGTTCCTCGCGGAACGGGTTTCTTCACTGTTTCGAATTGCTTTTTCCGTGCAGGGCGATTCCACTTCCTCTCCCGCACTGGTCCTGGGCGACCTAGAAGTCAACCAGAACAGCATGTCGATCCAATGGAAAGGAAAATTGCTGAGTTTGACTCTGACCGAGTTCTGGCTGATTGAGACACTGGCCCGGAATCCCGGCCACGTCAAGACTTACGAGGTGTTGATGCAAACAACACGACAAAGCTATGTGGAGAAAAACACGATCAACGGATATGTTCGCCGCATCCGGAAAAAATTCAAGGAAATCGACGATTCGTTCTCGAAGATTCAAACGGTATTCGGCGTGGGGTATCGTTGGCAGTCGGATGATGGGTCCGTGAATTAGAAATTTCGGGACATGCTGACATCGTTGCGTACACTGAGCATCCGTACAAAACTGTTGTGGCTGGTACTGGCGCTTCTGATCATTCCCTGGATGGGGTATTACTATGTACTGGAAATGAAGAAATTTCTTGTCCAGGGCCAGAAGGATGCACTGCTTTTGACTGCAAACGGCATTGCGACAGTACTGCATGACCGGTCCGACCTGTTCAATCCGGAAACAGGTGTTCCGGAAGTGCTGGGTGAGAGCAGTGACCTGTACGCCCATGAGCTGGACAATTTCATACAGCTCGATGGAAACGCAAATGACTGGGAAGCGGTCAAGGAGCATGTAAATTTCTATACCGGAGACACCCTGTTTATTTGCAACAGTGATTATGATCCCGGGTCGTTTTCGCTCATGAACGTGATGGGTTATTTCGACCAGTACCTGTATGCGCTGTTCGAAATCAATGATGAGCATGTCATCTACCGCGATCTGGACAAGCTTGCACTGGATGCCAGCGATCACATCAGGATGCTGCGGCAGCTCCCCAATGGAGACCTGGAACACTATCTCATCGTTGTTTCAAAGCCGGGCCGCATGAGCGTTTTTCTCGTGGATGAAGAATGGAAACTTCCCGTCACCGGAGAGGATGTCACCCAATTTACCGCAGAAATGGCAGAAACGGAATGGGGATACCGGATTGAACTGAGAATCGAAAGAGACATGGTCGGTCCCCGTTCCCGCATCGGTTTTTTCGCGGTCGATGTTGACGACCCGGAGACCGGTGAAATCAAGACCGTGTATTCAATGGCGCCTGAAATCTCAGGCAAGGAAGAACCCAGCCAGCTGTTTATCACTTCTCCCGAGCTCACGAAGATCCTCAAAGGGCTTGACCGGCCCCAGTCCCGAATCTGGATACTGGACAATTTGCAGCGGGTGCGTGCTGTCGTGGGTGGTCTTTCTGCCCAGCCCCCGGCAGATTCCGATGTCGAGGAGGAAAAAGGCTGGCTGATCAGGATGTACCAGAGAACCAAGGGGCACATCGATGCCTTGCTCAAACGTCCGTCAGATCAATTCACCGACATCCTGCCAGAGGTTACCCATCGTCCGGATAAAATCTTTACGGCCGTTCTGAAAGGAACCCCCAAAGTTGAAGAGCGCCCCTCCCTGGACAAGAAAACGGAAATCATTGTTGCCGGTTATCCCATCAAGTCAGGGGAAGAAATTATGGGGGCGGTCGTTGTGGAGCAAAGCAGTTATGCGGTCCTCGCCCTCCAGTTCCGGCTGCTCAGGAGCCTTACCATCGTGACCATTCTGGTGTTTTGTTTCGTGGTGCTCACGTTGTTTATCTTTGCCTGGAGGCTTACCGTCCGGATCAGGCGGTTGAGCACGACGACGGAACAGGCCATTACCAACGAGGGCAGAGTGCTGGAGGAAAGAATTCCCGACCGGATATACGCCGCTGATGAGCTCGGTGACCTGGGCCGCAGTATTACCAGCATGTTGAAGCGCCTTTCCAGTTATACCCGTTATCTTGAAGGGATGCCGGACACGCTGGCCCATGAAATGAACAACCCGTTGAATGTGGTGAGCTCCTCCCTGGAAATTCTCGAAGCCGAATCGCCGGAAATTGACCAGAACAAGCATATGCAAAGAGCCCGGAACGGTGTAAGCAGGCTGCGGTCATTGCTCAACAACCTGACTGAAGCGGCCAATCTGGAAGAGGCGCTGAAGGGTGAATCCAAAAAGCCTCTCAATCTGCCCGTATTGATCTCAGAATATGTCGATGGTTACCGCAACAGTTACCCGGACTACCAGTTCCTGATCCAGACGGATTCTTCGCCTTTGATTGTCAACTGCAGTCCGGACCACCTGGCACAGATGCTGGACAAGCTGGTGGACAACGCGGTCCAGTTCAGCGAAACCTCCACCCCCATTCTGGTCAGGACCCGCAAGTCAAATGGCAATGCAGAAATTACGGTTTTGAATGAAGGGCCTGAAATACCCGAGGAGATTGCGGAACGGTTGTTTGATCCGATGGTTTCCTACGGGAAGACCAATGCCAAGCACTCTCACCTCGGATTGGGACTTTTTATTGTCCGGTTGATTGCCGAATACCATGAAGGGATCGCCTGGGCGGAAAACCGCCGGGACAGGCGTGGTGTCGCAGTGACCGTGTCGATTCCAACCAGCAATGCCCACCTCCTGCAATGATTGTTTTTCGGGATCATGACCGGATGCATGCCCCGCCGTTGCAATCGCCACTTGATTCCGCACGATAACCGGGTGTACGGCAGGATTCTGCCAATATCCGCGGTTCCCGGTCATCCGGCCTGTTCTTCCCGGCTGTTCCCCGTAACCGGCGGATTGTGCGGTGCCATGGGGTGAAATCGCGTCAGTCTGCCCGATAACGGCCCCGGATACCGGAAAAATGAATGGGAAGTATTCGTCTGCAGAATGCCGTCACCAACCGCTGATTCGCCATTGCCTGGTGTTTTGCACATCTCCAATTTCCGCCTCGTCCGCGGACCACAATGTGTCGTTTCTTTGGTTACGGTAGATTTCTGTAACCCCGTCATCCCGGCGAACCACGAGTCTCTCAAGACGCCCGCCCACCCGGTACTCCTCGATCTCAAATTCCCCCCTTCTTTCGATCGTCAGCTCTTCCGGCACAAGCAGCGGGATCGTTTCATTTGTTTCCTGGGCACTGGCGACAGACATGAACAGGCCGGTTGCGATAAGGCCAGCGGTGCCCAAACGAATCCATTTCATTTCCACGTTCTCGTCAAAACATCATTATCATTACAGGACAACCATCCCGATATCATCGATACCGGTTCCATGGATAGTAACACAACAGGCCGGGGGCGTTTTGCCCGGATGAGCACAATGGCTCAATTCTCCCCGGCTCTCCCGGCGTTCGATCAGGAAACAGAGGGGTTGCCAAACCGGAAGTCCCTGCTCTTGTCCATACAATAGGGACAAATAGTGACATAATACCGCACATACAGAACTCCTCCAAAACGCTATGGACCCTGACAAAGAGCTCATTCTGGTAGATGGTGCCTCGTTCCTGTTTCGTGCCTACCATGCCATGGGACGTGACCGGCTGGCCACTTCGGATGGCCGCCAGACACAGGCGATATTTGGCATGATCAACATGTTGCGCAGCCTGCTAAAAGAATATCACCCCACCCATGTTGCGGTGGTGATGGATGCCAAGGGAAAAACATTTCGCAATGACCTGTTCAAGGAATATAAAGCCAACCGCCCTCCCATGCCCGATGACCTGCGCGAGCAACTCCAGTATATCCTGAAAATTGTTCCGGCGATGGGGCTTCCCTTGATCTCGATTCCCGGCGTGGAAGCCGACGATGTCATCGGGACATTGTCGGTGGAAGCCACGGCACAGGGATTCCGCACATTGATTGTGAGTTCGGACAAGGACCTTGCACAGCTGGTCAATGACAGGGTGGAAATGGTGGATACGATGAAAAGGGTGCGCCTGGACCACCAGGGAGTGGTGGACAAATTCGGTGTCCCGCCCGAAAGGATCATCGAGTACCTTGCGCTGATTGGAGATGCTTCAGACAACATTCCCGGTATTCCCAAGGTGGGTCCGAAAACGGCAGTGAAGTGGTTCCGTGAATACGGCACATTGGATGGTATTGTGGAAAACGCAGCGGACATCAAGGGAAAGGTGGGAGAGAATCTGCGTGACAACCTGGACCAGCTGGCCCTGTCCAGGCAGCTGACCACCATAAAATGCGATGTAGAACTTGCCCACACTCCCGAGACGCTGACCCTTCGGCAGGCGGACCATGAAACCCTGCGTGCCTGTTACACGGACCTGGAATTCCGGTCCTGGTTGGAAGAAATGGATGGACCGGCCGGCCATGCGAGAGCAGTGGACGTGCGGCCAGTACAGGACGATGTGGTCGATTATCAAACCATTCTAGACAGGAAATCGCTGCATGGATGGATCGACAGGCTCCGGAACGCCCGCATTTTTGCCCTGGATACCGAAACAACCAGCCTGGATGCCCATCAGGCCCATTTGGTGGGGATCTCTTTCGCTGTGACCTCCGGAGAAGCTGCTTACCTTCCCCTCGGTCACACTTATGCCGGGGTTCCCCGGCAACTTCCACTGGAGGAAACGCTGGAAGAATTGCGGCCCGTATTGGAAAACCCGGAGATTCCCAAGACCGGGCAGAACCTGAAATACGACCTGGAAGTCCTGCAATACCATGGCATTGCGTTGCAGGGCATCACGCATGACACCATGCTGATGTCGTATCTCCTAGATGCGGGCAATTCGCACCACGATATGGATTCCCTGGCATTGAAACACCTTGGCAGGAAGACCATAAAATTCTCTGAGGTGGCCGGGTCGGGCAGAAACCAGCTGACATTTGACCAGGTCGACCTGGCTCTTGCCACACCGTACGCCGCGGAAGATGCGGACATTACCCTGCAGTTGCACCAGGTGCTGTTGCCGGAGCTGGAAAAGGAAAAAGGCCTGGATGCGTTGTTCCGGAAAATTGAAATGCCGACGATGACGGCGTTGGCCCGTACCGAAATGAACGGTGTAGGCATTGACGCCGGCCTGCTTCGCAGGCTGAGTGCGGATTTCGCTCAGCGCCTGATCAGGTTGGAAGAGGAGGCCCACGAAATCGCCGGGGAACCCTTCAACATTGCCTCGCCAAAACAAATCCAGACAATACTGTATGACAAGCTGGGATTGCCGGTTTACCGGAAAACACCCAAGGGTCAACCTTCGACCGCGGAAAGTGTCATGCAGAGGCTGGCGGAGGAACACGCATTGCCCCTCACGATTCTGGAGCATCGGCGCCTTGCTAAACTGAAAAGCACCTATACGGACAAATTGCCTGAATTGATCAACCCGAAAACGGGACGCATCCATACATCCTATCACCAGGCGGTCGCGTCGACGGGTCGATTGTCTTCGGTGAATCCGAATTTACAGAACATCCCCATACGGACTGAAGAAGGGCGCAAGATTCGTGAAGCGTTTGTTCCGGGAAACGGGAAGGTGCTGGTGGCTGCAGACTACTCCCAGATTGAACTTCGGATCATGGCCCATCTCTCTGGTGATGAAAGGCTTGTCACCGCGTTCAGGAATGGCATTGATGTCCACCGTGCGACGGCGGCCGAAGTATTCATGGTCCCGCCAGACCAAGTGGATGACGAACAGCGCCGCAGGGCAAAAGCGATCAATTTTGGATTGATCTACGGCATGTCGGCATTTGGCCTGGCACGCCAACTCAAGATCGACCAAAAAGAGGCCCGGGGTTATATCGATATCTATTTCGACCGTTATCCCGGTGTCAAACGGTACATGGAGAGCACCAAGCAAAACGCCAGGGCCCGGGGGTATGTCGAGACTTTGTTTGGACGAAGACTCAATTTACCCGAAATCAACGCCAGAAACCGGACCCTGCGTGAGTACGCCGAGCGTACCGCCATCAACGCCCCCATGCAGGGGACGGCTGCAGACCTAATCAAACTTGCCATGGTGGCTCTTGATCACTGGATTGTCCGTAACCGGTCATCCAGCAGGATGATTTTGCAGGTGCACGATGAACTCGTTTTCGAAGTCGAAGAAAGCAAGGCTGCAGAAATGTCCGATGTGGCCAGGGAACTGATGTGTGGTGTCACGGAGTTGAAAGTACCGCTGATCGTGGATATCGGCACTGGTCGAAATTGGAAAGAGGCCCATTAGGCTGCTGTCCCACGAAGCGGGCGGAAGCAATGCAAAATTTTGTTCCAGTGCGGGGATGTACCGGGAGGAGGTGGTTGCATCGCCGGGAGAATCCCTGCCATGCGGCAAGGCAACAGCAACAGGGGTCTCCAACGGGACTTTGCACCGCAATCCCGCGTCCCATCCACCACCGGCCCGGGAACACTCAGGACGGCCGGGACCGATGGGCCCATTCGGGAAAAGTGCGGTAATGGAGGTGCTTCAAACTATGGAACAGGACTAAAATAACGGTTATCATTCTCCCTGTGGTCGTTGCTCCTCGACATTCGCTGGGGCAGTATTGGGGACAAATTTACAACAAGATTGTAGAACTATTCGGCGGGAAACCTGGTTTGGCGCATTCCACACCGGATCAATTTGAGAATCGCCCTTCTGGCTTTGCACGTGGCAAAGTCCAAAGCATGCTGGCCGAGGCAGGGGTTACCCTTGATGGACCCAATCCCTGGGACCCGCAAATCCGGAATGCATCCTTTTACCGGCGAGTCCTGTTAAACGGCTCATTAAGCCTGGGAGAATCCTACATGGACGGGTGGTGGGAATGTCGTCAGATTGATGAATTCATTCATCATATACTGCGGTCACCGCTGGGGGAAAACCACCGGTTTTTAAGCCACTTCGTCACCTGGGTACAGTCCAGGCTCTTTAATCTGCAAAGCTCCGCCAGGGCATTCCAGGTGGGTGAAGAGCACTACGATATCGACAACGATTTATACACGGCCATGCTCGACCGCAACATGGTCTATACCTGTGGTTATTGGGCACGAGCGGACAACCTTGATGACGCACAGATTGAGAAGCTGGATCTGGTTTGCAGAAAGCTGGATCTGAAGAAAGGCATGAAAGTGCTGGATATCGGTTGTGGTTGGGGGAGTTTTGCGAAATATGCTGCGGCCAACTATGGTGTTGAAGTCGTCGGGATTACCGTGTCAAGGAACCAGGTTGAACTTGGGCAGGAACGCTGCAAGGGGCTGCCGGTGGAATTGAGGCTGCAGGATTATCGTGACATTGATGAAAAATTCGATGCCATCGTATCCCTGGGAATGTTTGAACATGTCGGGCATAAAAATTACCGGACGTACATGGAAACGGCGAAAAGGTGCCTGAAGGAGCAATCACGGTTCCTGCTTCACACCATCGGCAAGAATCACTCCCGTCCGGGTGTCGACCCGTGGATTGCCAAATACATTTTCCCGAATGGTGAGATCCCGTCGCTTCGCCAGATTTCCGGGTCTCTGGAAAACCTCATGATCATTGAAGATGTCCACAATTTCGGACCGGATTATGACCGGACATTGCTGGCCTGGTTTCACAACTTTGATGCGGCCTGGCCGGGACTGAAAGACAAGTATTCGAAACGGTTTTACCGGATGTGGAAATATTATCTGCATGTGTGTGCCGGGGCGTTCCGGGCCCGAGACCTGCAACTTTGGCAAATTGTCATCTCCAATGGTGCCTCTTGCACCGTGTATCGTCGGCCTGAATAGCGAAGAGGGGTGCGGTTTGGTGTTGCAGCAGACCAAATCGTAGACAGGATGGGGATGGCACACCGGACTTTCACCGGCAACACTGGTACCAGTTAGCCCGACTTCCGCAACTCAACCCGGTTTTCAATTAATTCAGGGGGTTTTTCCAGGAATCGATGACTTAACCGATTGATTTTACGAGGCCGGGAAGCCCGAA
>WTGA01000080.1 GCA_011523765.1 Gammaproteobacteria bacterium | reverse complement strand
ACCACGTGGACTGGAACAGCGCCAGTGGCGCTCCGCGCCATGCCTGGCGCACCAACTAAAGAAAACCCCGCCGAAGCGGGGTTTTCAGGGGGGTGAAAGCAAGAACCGGATCAGGCCGAGGGCGGCAGGAACCTTAAAACGACCATGGTTAAAGCGACCATGGCCCCCAGGATCACAAAGCCGAGCATGCAGATAAACTTGAACATGTCACCTTTCAGGTCACCGATCTCCCCTTTCAGGTTACCGATCTCCCCTCTCAGGTCCGCGATGTCGCTTTTGGTCGCGACCCGCTTCTCCAGTTCATCCAGGCCCTGGTTGGTGGCGATGACCATCGCTTTGTGGGATTCCGTGACAGCGGTCACGATCCCGCGAGCCACCGCTTCATCCAGTTCCGGATTTTCTTCCAGCTTTTTTACCATTTTAAGAATATCCAATGGCATGTTTAAAAAAGACATGACAGCCTCCAAAAATAATACAACATTAAAAAACATGGAGACATGCCTCCCCAACGGGAACAATGTCCCCGTCGGGTTCAAAATGACACCGGCTGTGAAGCCGTTTGGAGTACCCATCCGAAGATGGGGTGTGCCTGGACCTCCGAGTTGCCAGATAAGCTCTGGCGGGCATAATGAACCCACTATACCGGAAAAGACGGACCTTGGCCAAGCCTGGGAAACGGGAAACCCGGAATTTCAGTAGGATTAACCTTGATTGACTCCGATTTTGCCACTGGCCTCACTGAGGCCACCCTGTTTTATTGGAAAACCGCCAGGCTACGTGTGCAAGACAGCCCGTGAGCAGAACTGTTGTATGGTAGAATTCACCCCTCAGGCAAGAAGATAGAAGGTGTATGGTTCGCCAGAATAGTCACGGTTGCGGTCTCCGAGAAAACGGGAAGGCGGTTCATGAGTCCCAACGGGATTGCCTTTCCCAGCCGGGTGTTCTGGTCTGCTCAGACAACATTCGCTATATGGAGCACCTGCCCGATGGAATGTTCAAACTGATTGTCACATCCCCACCCTACAATCTCGGGAAATCCTACGAACACAGATCCAACCTTGATGACTATCTTTCAATGCAGGAAAGAGCCATTCGAGAATGTGTGCGGTTGTTGCACGACCATGGGTCGATCTGTTGGCAAGTCGGAAATTATGTCGAGAATGGTGCCATCGTGCCAATCGATACTCTTCTGTACCCCTTGTTTCGAGCACAGGACCTCAAGTTGCGAAACCGGATAGTCTGGCATTTCGGCCACGGCCTTCATTGCAAGAACCGACTATCGGGCCGCTACGAGACCATCAATTGGTGGACAAAGGGAGATGATTACACCTGGAATCTCGACCCGATCAGGGTTCCTGCAAAATATCCCAACAAAAGGCATTTCAAAGGGCCGAATCTAGGAAAGTTGTCAGGCAACCCCAAGGGAAAGAATCCGAGCGACGTTTGGGAGTTTCCCAATGTCAAAAGCAATCACCCTGAGAAGACGATCCATCCCTGCCAGTTCCCGGTCGAGTTGGTGGAGCGGTTGGTGCTCTCGTTGACTGATGAGGGCGACTGCGTGTTGGATCCGTATATGGGGGTCGGGTCGGCAGTGATTGCGGCCATTCGGCATAACCGCCGTGGTTACGGCTGTGAAATCGTCCCGGAGTACGTTGAGATTGCCCAAGCGCGGCTGGAAGCGTTGGAAGCCGGCACGCTCCGCACCCGTCCGATGGGGAAACCGATATACGACCCTGGTTTGCCGAAAGGCGGTCATTGATGCGGATCGGCGCAAAATATTCTCACCTCAACGGCGAGGAATACCTGATCGTCCACAAGCCCGCTCTGTGGCGGGAAGTGCAGGACGTGATTTCGAGCATTGATGCTGTGGCCTGCAAGACCAAGATCTCGAAGGAAAAGACGATGCCTGGGCGGCTTCTCTATTCGCCTACGGAGATGAATGCAGCATTCAAGACGGGTCTTGAGGTGATCGGCTGGACCGAGCGCAGAAATACCTTCTGGGTCACTGCTGATGAGAGGCTGTTACGAGGGATTTATGGACTCTCATCAGCAGAACAGAAGTCGGCGATACAGCATGCAGGGCACGAACCCATCATGTCCTACAATCAAACTGACTTCGTAAAGGATCGAGTAGCGGTTGAGGTCCAGTTCGGAAAGTACGCCTTTGTCGCGCATGACCTGTTTGTCAAACACTTGAGTTTCTATGTGTCGGATATCATCGATGTAGGGATTGAGATACTGCCCATGAAGGAACTGGAGAAAGAAATGTCGAGCGGAGTTCCGTATTATGAACGGGACCTGCTCAATGTTTTGAGACAGGGGCGAGGCGTCCCTGCGGTACCGCTCGTGTTGATAGGAGTTTTGCCGTGAGTCGAAAAACGCTTGGTGCTTCGGTAGAATTGTCATTTGACATTTTGTGAAAGAACGCACGTAATCAAACTCGATAACCAATATCCCCGATTTTGCCACTGGCCTCACTGAGGCCAGTCCGGATCACCTCATATCAGAATCATAATTTGTTTGGTTCCCATCATGCAAACATACAGCAGTCATAGTTGGAACCGTCTATGACTGCATGCAGGGACCTGCGATGTTGGGGATAGCGAGGGTTTTCCGTTTCAGGAAGCGGGACTTATCCGGTCATCACACAGACAGGATCAGGCTGGTGGCGTAGGCAATGATCCCTCCGATCACGCCGACCGCGATAAAGAATCCCCATCCCACCCACATCTTCAAATCGGCGATATCGGCTTTCAGCTCGGCCTTCACTTCGGTCAGCTCGGTTCTGACCTCGGCGATATCGGCTTTCAGCCCGGCCTTCACTTCGGTCAGCTCGGTTCTGACCTCGGCGATATCGGCTTTCAGCTCAGCCTTCACTTCGGCCAAGTCCGCTTTGGTGGCCACGCCACCGGTGAGGGACTGGTCCACGACCGAGACAATCGCCTTGGCCTGCTTCGTATCAAAGCCACCGTCCTGCAGCGCCTCGATCGCGAGGTGGGTGTCAAACAAGGGAGCTTGGTTCATCATCCTGTGATGATACACCCCCCAGACCGGTTTGACAAAGCGGATATTTGGCTATGTCAGCAACACCAATTCTCCGGGAAATCGTATTACCGTACTGGTCGTTTGAGGTACCCAACGTTACATGGGGCACCATAGGATTTACGGACCGGCAGTCAAGTTTAGATACAATCTGACAAGTGAACCTCGTACTTCACTCCCATTTCAGAAAAAAACCGAATATTAAACTGGCCTCAGTGAGGCCAGTTTAATCAAGAATGTCTCAGGCGGATTCCTCGGCCGACCCGTTTTCACCGCTGTTTGGACGTGCCTTGTATTCGATGCGTTCAATGCATCGCGGCAGAATCGCCACCTCTTCGGCCCGAAACCCCATGCCAACCTGGTCTTCGCCGGTCTCCTTGTGCGTCCATTTTCGTTGATAGAAAGTCCCCGCGGCCAGGACCGCCGCCCCGGGTTTCAGTACGCCTTCCAGGGCCTCTGCCCGGCTACCCCAGAGACTCAGATCCGCCCAGACGGACCCGGTATCGACATATTCCTGAGTATCTTCGTCATATCTTGACCGCTGAAACAATACGCGGGCATTCATGACCTTGCGGTTCTTGCCCTGCACGGTACGGATATTGAAAGACGTGGAATGAATGTAGCCGGTTTCTGTGGAACTCATAATGCCATCTCCTGTAAAAAGTGATGATTGAAGGAAAACAAGTCGGTTTGCGATGGCAACCCGACCGGATGATAATTCGTCCATAAGACTTCATCACGGCCCACGCTGCCCGTCTTGCCGGCCGCATAGGACCGGTATTCATGGATCAGCCAGTCCGGGGTCGAGAGGATCGTCTCGTACAGCGAGTTCCGGTAACCCGACAGCAAAACCTGCCCCCGGACACGCTGCAGGGCCGTTAACAAGGCAGCATGGTCCTCCATGCTCATCTCATGGTCATACCCCTGTTTCGCGACCCGCGTGCTGTGCAGGTACGGCGGGTCGACGTAGTACAGCACCGCCCGTCCATACCGCCGGTCCACCCGCTCCAACGCCTCGACCGCATTCGACTGGAACATTTTCCAGCGTTGGACCCGGTCGTGGACTCTGCGGATTCTCTGGGGCAGCTTTCGCCAGATTTTCTGGTGTCCATTGAGAATATTGTCCCGGTCGTAGGCGCCGGTACGGTAGCCGGAGTTGTCCCGGAAAATTCCGACCGGGGAAAACGACATCCAGGACCGGATGAGGACATTCAATGCATCCTCAACCGGGTCCGCCACCCGTGTATACGCCCGGTCCCAGTTCTCCCGGCACCATTCCGTATGCCCGATCCGGTCGCACAACTCCCCCATTTGGTCCCGGGATTTCAACACGCACATCAAATTGAAGATCCGCGGGTTGAGTTCGTTGTAGATCTCGATTGGAACCGGATACTTGTTCAGCATCACCCCGCCGGATCCCCCAAACGGTTCACAATAAACGGTGTGCGGCCCCATGACCGGGATGATTCTTCCCGCCGCCTTGAATTTCGACCCAAAATACCGCAGCACCGGTTTCATGTTGCGTCCCGCAATTTGCGCCAGACCGACAATTGCGTTTTCAGCTGCAACAGCTGGTCGTGTTCATAAACGGCCGTCTGATACCGGTAATTGGATACCATGCGTGCCTGTTCCAGTGCCAGGATATCGGCCCGGTTTCCAGCAAAGTGGGCAAGCATATAGGTCCCATGTTCATCATCGAGGCGAAAGTAAGGTCGCTTATAGTATCGTTGCCGCCAATTCAGATAACGTCGCTTTCCACGCACCTGAACTGCAATCCGGGCATAGTCACAGACCGGGGAAAGCCGTCTGGAAGCAGTCAGGACCGCTTCCTGGTAAATTCTGGCCTCACTGAGGCCACCCTCCAATTCCGTCAATCGGGCCACCAGTTCACGGTGTTTCATCGTCGGAATGATTCTCTGATCCAGCATTTCATCCCTTACCCTTAAAGGGCCCGGGCGCCGTTACCCGGCGTGCCGGATTTACCCCGGGAAGCCACCGGTCCCCAAGTTGCAGCCATTTCCCCGGATGGTCTTCCACTGGACCGGGTTTTGAAACTGGCCTCAGTGAGGCCACGTCGATCTCAGTCATCCGGCTGCTCCTCCGATCCATGCCTTGATTCCTTCCCGCCCCCTTCGGAGTCTTTAAATGACAACACCGATGGCCCATAGTTGGTTTTCGGTTGATAGGCCGCAAAAAACCGGCACATATCCTCAAACCCGTTGAATTTTGTCTGGTCCAGAAATCGGGAAGCCACCAGGCGTCTGATCGCGTCCCTGGCTTTTTGATTGCCCTGCTCCAGGTCTTTTCGGGCCACGCCCGTGTACATATACCCCTCCCCGGCACAAACCCCCCGCCGAAGCACTTTGGCTCCCTGGTCCATGATGTTATAGCCTTCAGTGGGCGGGATGCGGCAACGGTGGATGGCGTTGAAACAATCGCAGCATACCCGGTCATACAGTGCAATCATGTCCAGCATCCGAAACCCGTAATGCGACACATGGACGGTATGCGTGATCGGTTTCACCGAGACCGTATCTTCGATCCGGATCCGGTCGTCATTGACCCGTAATACCCCGGACAGATCAGTCGAAAATTTATTCAGCCGCTGTTCGACTTCTTCCAGCGTCTCCTCAACCCTGGCCAGGGCAAACCAGGCAAACGGGTCATCCAACAGACACGATCTGAAGACAATCCGGACCAGCATATTGAACTGGAACAGGGAAGGAATCGCGGGTTTGTCGGGTTTGGCTATTCGCCCCCGGATCGCGCGATTGGCAAAATTCGTATGCAGGGTCACGGTGGCCGCCCCTCTTAACTCGTTCTTCAGACTCATGAATGCTGAACCACCGACTGAAGGCCGGGACCGGATTTTGAAACTGGCCTCAGTGAGGCCAAAACAACCCTCATTTCGGTTTCCTCCTTTTTTCCCGGACAATGTATTGACAGTCCGGAAAACCCGAACACCCTACAAATTTCCCATACCGGCTTCGACGTTGCCGCAGCGGTTTTCCACACTCCGGGCAATCGCCCAGGGACCGTGCGTCCGCAGGCGGCTGCGGATTCACGGATAAATCACCGTATTGACGTTTCACCTTGTCCGTCAACGCGGTCAGCCAGACCGTCTGTCGGTGCAGGTAGTCCTCCATGGTCACTTTCCCCTCTGCAATTTGCCCCAACATCCTTTCCATGAGGGCCGTGGTCCCCGGATCCTTGAGTTCACCGGGCAACAGGTCCACCAGGTCCCGGCCCAGCGGGGTGGACACCACCTGTTTTTTGCGTTTTTCAATGAACTTTCGCTGGTACAGCGTTTCAATGATCGAAGCCCGGGTCGCTTCCGTGCCGATTCCTTCCGTCTCCTTCAGGATTTTTTTCAGTTCCGGATTGCGGACGAACTGCTGGATATTGGACATCGCCGCAATCAGGGTCCCTTCCATAAAGGGTTTTGGCGGAGTTGTCTGTTTAGGGTCGTACCCCGATTCCAGTATGGTCAGCCGATCGCCGCGCTGCACTTCAGGCAGTTTTTGCTGCGGTTCGTCTTCGCGGTTCTCCGGAGAGGCAAAAACCTGTTTCCAGCCCGGGGCGATCGGGGACCGCCCCGTCGCCCGGTAATCCAGTTGTGCCGTACGCAGAAAAATGGACGACTGCAGATAGCGGTAATCCGGCAAGAACTGGGCCACAAAGTGCTGGCAGATCAACCGGTACACCTGGACTTCCCGTTCCTTGAGAGTGGCCTCACTGAGGCCAGTAGCCGTTGGAATCAGGGCATGGTGGGCCGTCACCTTCCGATCATCCCATGCCCTGGATTTCCGTGAGGGGTCCATCTGGTCCAGGACCCCGGCCTCAAACAGGGCATGGTTTCGGATCGAATCCAGGATGGGCCCGGACTCATCCAACTGGTCCTCAGGCAGATACCTGCAATCCGAACGGGGATAGGTGACCAGTTTATGGGTTTCGTACAGCGCCTGTGCAATATCCAGCACCTCCTGGGCTCCATACCCCCAGCGCTTGCTGCAGGCCTGCTGCAGGGCCGACAGGGAAAAAGGCAACGGTGCCCGGGAGGTTTTCTGTACATAATCCGCCTCCCGAACCGTCGCCGTGTCCTGGCATTTTTCTGCCAGGGTGCGTGCCGTGGTTTCATCCAAACACCGGCCTTCCTGGTCAAAACCCGCCGTACCCTGGACCGCCGTGGAGACCAGGGCCGCCCTGAATGAACGACCCCTGGTCTCCACTTCAATCCAGTTCACGAAATACGGCACGGCCACAAAGTTTTCGATTTCCCGGTCCCGGTCAACAATCAGGGAAAGAGTCGGCGTTTGTACCCGTCCCACCGACAAAACGGCATCCAGTCCCGTTTGACGCCCCAACAGCGTATAGGCCCGGGTCATGTTCATGCCCACCAACCAGTCTGCCCGCTGCCGGGCCTGTGCCGCATGGTACAGGGGTTCGGTCGTCGAACCGCACTGGATCGTGGACAGCGCTTTGGCAATGGATGTTCGGTCCAGGGCGCTTAACCACAATCTCTGAACGTTGCCAGTGAAACAGAGCTGCTCCATAATTTCTCGTGCGATGCTTTCCCCTTCCCGGTCCGCATCGGTCGCCACCACAATGGCATTCGCTTTTTGAATCAGCGATGAAACAACTCGATACTGTTTCGAAACCGCTTTTCGGACGTGTAAATTCCACTGGACCGGGACAATGGGCAAATCCGCAATCTGCCATTTTTTCAAGGCACTGTCATAGGCATCCGGATCATCCATCTCCAATAAATGGCCGATGCACCAGGTGACCTCATGCCCCCCTGCCTGGATATACCCCTCGCCTTTCGACTGAATACCCATGACGGCGGCGATATCCCTGGCTTGTGAAGGTTTTTCACAAATAAACAGGCTCATTCTCTTCTCCCGCCCATCCCCATTCACCAACTGGCCTCAGTGAGGCCACCCTGTTCTGCCGTCCATAAACGGGGAAATCCCCGGATTTTGAAAGTGGCCTCACTGAGGCCACCCCGTTTTCCAGCATCCCAACCCTGCCCCATTATTCATCCCGAGCCTCCTGCTTCCGTTTGCTGCGTTTGCTGTATTGTTCCTTCAGCCGTGCAATTCGCGGACTCAGTACGGACTCTTCCCCTGGGAGAGCCTCTTTCGCGGTACACTGCATTCGATCCCGTGATGCCCGGTGGGCGGCCTTCACGGCCGCATCGGTCGCCCGTCCCCCCGCGATTCGGTCCGATGCCTCCGTGTAGCGAAATTGTCCCTGCTGGAATTTCTTCACCATCGCCCGAAAGTAAATGACCTTGCTGTGAACAGGGAATGGGGTATCCGCCTTTCTGACCACGGTTCCCGTGAATTCATCCCAAAATGCCTGCCGCTCGGCAGTGGGAATTTTTTCCAGGTAAATCAAAAGAGACTGCTTCTCCTTTCCGGATAATTTCAATATTTTCTCATTTGTATCAATATCAATCTCTGTATCAGTGGTAGTAGTATTTTTATAATAATTACTACTACTACGGGGTGTAATTTTTACACCCCCAGTATTGGCTAGCGGTGTATTTTTTACACCCCTAATGTTTGCACCGTTTCTATGGGGTGTAATTTTTACACCCCCAGTGTTTGCTAGGGGTGTAATTTTTACACCCCTAATGTTTTCGCCATTTTTCGCTGTTTTTCCACCCGAATCCAAAGTGGCCTCAGTGAGGCCAATTTCAAAATCCCGGGTTGTGACCCTGCTTTCAGGACAATTTTTGCCTAATGTAGGGCTGTCCACCGATTCCCCCCGATCTTTTTTCCCGGAACCAGTGGAGGCCGCGGTCGGACCAAATCGCACCGGGGTCCTGCCAAAGAAAGAAAGGTTCGGTTGATGACCGGATGAAACGGGCACTCCATTTCCATAGGCTTCCAGTGCCGCATCGTACTCATCCTGATCCGCCAGAAGCCGCGAGGGAAACAGGGGAGTGTGCGCATTCATGTCGCGCAATGCCTGTCCAGCCAGATGACCGGTCCGTCCAGGACCTTCCCTGGCACACTTGTTCAGTAGAACGGGGTATTGGTCATCCAGCGCGACCGCATCGCTTATACTGGCTGGTCGGGTATGGATCGCGTAAATATTTCTGGTCTGCCTGCCGGCTTCATCGAATTGATGCTGAACCGACAACCACCGGGTCACCCGCAACGTATTCATCGAAGCGATCACCGTTTTCTTGGTGACCCCCATGATGGTCGCCATGTCATTTTGAGCGGGCATTGAAATATGCCCCTGATTCCGTTGAATGGAGATTCTCAATACCTGCCACAGTATTTTATCGTTGCTGGACAGGTCTGGGTCCGCAATCAACAACACAGGAATGGATTCATGGTAATCCCCAATCAATACCAATTGGTCATTGGACCGGTCTTTCATAGAAGATTTTCTGCCTCCTGCACACTGACCAGGCTGGCGACCTTTCCTGCATCAATGCCGGTTTCCTGGGAGATGGCCAGAATCAGTTCCGGATACCAGTGGGCAGCGGCCCTGGATGCCGCGATCACGCTTTCTTTTTTGAATGACTGATAAATGACCCCTGTTTCCCGTTCGGTCAGCGCTTTGCTGCGACCGGGTTTGGTTACCACCCTGAGCCTGGTTTTGCGACTGAGAATTTCGTTGGAAGTCATGCCAAATTGGTCGTGCAGGAACTGATAGGAAATATGGGCCCTTAACAGGCTGTTGACCAATTGCCGCTCCTGGGCCCGGGCATGGATAATGTCGTGAATCTGCTCAAATCGCTTCGGGTCAATGGAAATCCGCATATATCTGGGCCCATACCGGGCATACTCGGCGATATCTTCCATGTCCATGCTTTGGAGCAGCCGGATCAATTCCGGCGTAAATCCGATCTGACTGAGCGTATCGTTGTCTGCCAATGCCGCCTGTTTCAGGCTAAACAGCAGCATCCCTGCAAGGGTGCTGTTCGCATCGCTCAGGAAGTTTTCCGCTACGGTAACCGTATTACCCATTCCCTGATTCCTGTTCTCCCTGTCGAATCCGGTGCACCTGTGCAAGCAACCTCGACAGGCTGTCAACCTTTCCATCCGGATGGGTCAGCAGACTGGGGACCCATTCCCCGATATCAGAAGGATGACCGACAATGGTACTGAATTTGCTGAAAAGACCCGCTTTGCCTTCGGTTGAAAATTGCTTCAGCAAGACCCCGAACAGCGAATCCTTCGACAGCCACAACAATTGGTTTTTCTGCAGTAAAATTTCTGAAAGATGCAGCAGAAACCACCAACAGGCCGACTGATACTCGGTCTCCAGACGCTTGGGCGGATACTCGATATAAAACCCGTATCCAAACTCGGTGGCATTGACCAGGTCGTACAACCCGAACGGCTTGGCGAAATCGCGGGCCGCCTGGAATATTTCGCGCTTGGCCAACGCCAGCCCGATCGGCGTCGCAATGTCGGGCTGGCGTTCCGGCAGTCCGGAACGGTTTTCTTCTTGATCGTCATTTCCAAGTGGAGTCGGCCCGGTCAGTTCGGGGTGGACGGCTGCTGCTTCCCGGCTCGGCAAGGATGTCCCCAACAGGTTCAATGCCGAGCCGGAACCAGTCTGCACAGGGTCCTCCACCATTTGGGTTGCCCCGGGCATTTTCCGTGCAATGGAACCGGTATCATTCCCGGTCTGCCGGCTGATCTCGTCCAGCAAGGCATGTTCAAACTGGTTCAGATCGAACTGGTTGTCATTGTCGCAGTTTGATAAGGCCTGTTCGAAAATAATCTCGAATTGATCACTATTCAGTGCATGTTCTTCGCAATATTTTCGATAGGTGTTTTCCATGCGCTGAATACGCAGCACGGTCGGTTTGCCCATGCCCGAATTCAGTGCGTTTGGAATCGTCTGCGCCAACCGCTTCAAGGCATACCGGTAGCCAAGGAAGGCATCCCGGTGGACCGGATAGCCGTATTCTTCACCGATCATGGCAATCCATTTTCTCGCTGAGATCTTTTCCGGGTCCGGGATGTCCTTTTCCTTGACCAGCAAATCGATGGTCTGCTGGATGGCGACAGCCTTCTCGATAAACGTATTGTCGCTTCTCAAACTGTTTTCTATGAGATGGTTCACCAGGATGGCCGTTTCGCCGCCATAAGGTTTGAACAGTACCGTCAGGGTCGCCAGTCGTTCATCCCCCGTCTCCTCATAGGCGGCCTTGATGGCCGTGAGGCGAGTGTTGCCTCCGGCGTCCAGCCGATACACCTCTTCACCCGGCATCCTCGTGACCGTTAACGTGGTAATCAAACCGCCGAGGCTGATAATGGATTGCTTGATTTCCTCGAAACTGGCATTGCGCGAAGACCTCGGATTGTGTGTGCTGGACTCGATTGATTTCAGCGGCAATACCATCAATGTCGGTTCTGCCGGATCTTCGACAATCCGGGAATTTCCGGTAGATTCAAATCTTTCAGCCTTCAACAGCTTCGCAATCGCCTGTGGACCCGACGGTTTATTTACCATGAGACCCCTCCCTTCCCGGAATCGGCAGGACGGCGACCGGGTTCAACGATCGATATAAATCCATGATTTCCTGCCACAGCTGACTCATCGTATCGGCGCCGTTTCGTATCTTTTTATATTTGCCTCTGTCAAACCGATGAATGGGAATTTGTGAGGTTGCCGCCGATTTATACGCCGTGGAGTGCGGGATTTCAGTATCCAGAAGATAAATATTATCGACATCTTCGGACAAAAGCCGGATGCCCTCAGTGATGACCTGGGCATCCCGGGTTCGTTCAACACGACACAGAAACGCAAAGATTGGTCCAATTTCCATATTCATGAACCGGACTGAATCAGCGATCGAACGGTGGCGCCTGACGGTGCCACGATGAAATTCCGTAGCGGAGATCTTGTCCGGGGGAATGGGAGAAAATATGATATCGCTGGCAATGAGCGCAGAATCAACCAGTACGCCTTTTGCGCCTCGTGTATCAATGAGAATGAAATCGTACTTGTCCGGACAGTGGTCCTGGAACTCCTGGATCGCCCGTTTGATACGAAGGCGACCATCCGCTGCGTCATTGATGAAGGAGGACAGTTCCTTTTTATGGTCATCCGCATAAACAATGTCCAATCCCTCAATAGTGGTATGAGAGAGAAGGTCGTCGACGATTTCCCGAGACTTGATGAGTCTGACCAGACCGTCCGGAGCCTGGTGGGTCAGCGGATAATAGGAAGACAGGGAAGGCTGTGTGTTATCCGCATCAATGAGGAGGATGCGAAAACCCAGATCAACAAGAAGGCCGCCCAGATTGGCAATCGTCGTCGTTTTCGTCGTCCCTCCCTTGGAGGAATACGCACTGATGACTTTCATCGTGCTCTTGCTCATATCCGTGCCCAAACCTATTAAATTTATAATAGACTGAGCATTGCGAATGATGAGAGTGGCACACACCAAGACTCAACACGGCTTATTTGACCCCTCCAAAGACCGGTTATAAACCCGGGGCTGGAGTCAAATGGTGGGGCGTACAGGGATCGAACCTGTGACCACCTGATTAAAAGTCAGATGCTCTACCAACTGAGCTAACGCCCCGATGATCGGGAGTGCTTTTTTTCCGCGAGCCAAAATCGGGGCGGGATTATCCGTTTATGCTCACACCATGTCAAACAAAATTCCGGCCTGCGGAAACGAACCGGTCAACTATTCTTGGATGGTTTGCTCAATACGCCTCAATCGGGTTTGTGCAGAGACCGTAACCTGATGTCCCGGAAATCTTGAGAGTATATCCCTGAACGTTTCCGCGGCATCGTCATAGGCACCGATATCATATTGGATATAACCAACCTTGAGCAACGCTTCCGGTACACGCTGGCTGTCAGGATACTGGATTACCAGGGTCCGGAATCCGCTTAATGCATATTCAAATTCCCGAATGACATACATTGCTTCGGACATCCAGTAATAGGCATCATCCGCCAACTGGCTGTCGGGCCAGGTATCCACAAGTTGCTGAAATTGATCGATTGCATCTTCATACAGGCTTTGCTTCAGCAACTCGAATGCGGCTTCGTAAGCCTGTTGCTCTTCCAGTGTGACCGCGGCCAGTTCGGAAACCTCGGGAACGGATGAAGGCAGGCCATCCTGTTCGGTGCCCTCCGCAACCTCGCCGTTCCCCACCACTTCTTCTTGCGGGTCGGAATCGCTGGTGTCTGGAGCAATACCCGGCTGTGGCGCCAGGGGGTTGTCGGCAACCGCCTGGCCGTCCCCGTTGTCCGGTAGCGGACCTTGAACATCCGGGTCGGGGGCATGTCGTTCAAGACTGATCAACCGCCTGTCAATGTCCTGGAAAAGGTCCCGTTGCCGCCGCTTGGCATATTCCGTCTCGAACTCCAGCTCTTCAACCGAATTCCTCAGCTGTTTGAGTTCCTGTTTGATTTCCGCAAGGTCAGACAATGCCGTCAGAACCCGTTGATTCTGCACATCCTCTTCGGGAACGGCCTGCACAGGCTGCTGGGGGGGAGGTACCGGGGCGCAACCGACCGCTAACACGCCTGCCACCAGAAAAATATTGATTCGCACAAATTTATTCATGAACCGTGAAATGTAGTTCCATACCCGCTCCAGTATACCTGAGCAACATGCTCAAGTCCTGCCAAACCATCCGGGGGATTAATACAACAGCTCGACGCGTCTGTTCAGGCCCCATGCACTTTCATCACTGCCAAGTGACGCTGGCCGCTCTTCCCCATAAGAAATGGTTTGAATGCGGCCATCACCCACCCCCAGTGCCTGAAGCAGATCGGCAACCGATTTCGCGCGTTCTTCACCCAGGGCAAGATTGTATTCACGGGTTCCGCGCTCGTCTGCATGGCCTTCAAGAATAATGTCAACTTCCGGGGACTCCACCAGGTGGTTTGCGTGGGCCTGAACAACCGCCGTACTTTCATCGGTCAACGAGCTGCTGTCATAATCGAAATAGATGATGCGCTGGCTCAAGATGTCTGCGGAATCGCCATCCAGCCCGGAACCACTGCCCGAGTCCTCTCCATCAAGACCGGTTGAATTGGCTCCCGCCGTACCCTCTACAGGTTCAGCCACAATGTCGCCAGTTCCCTCGGCAGGCGGTTTGCTTGCACAGGCGGCTAGAAAAAAACCGGAAACCAGAATAATCAGTAATTTATAAGCGTTTGACATATCAGAATCCTCTACAATTTACGTTTGAAAGGTGACCAGGCGGGCTCACGAACAGAACCGGCCTGGAATTTTAAGGTTTGTTGCACTTGTCCATCAATTGAAACGGTCGCAAGCAACTTCCGGCCACTTTTTTGCGTCGCATAGATAATGATCTCTCCATTGGGAGAAAATGACGGGGACTCATCCAGTTGTGACGAGGTCAAAACCCGGATGGTACGTTCCCGAGTTGAGTATATCCCAACTTTGTGCCCATTGCCCTGATCGGTAATGAGAACAATGGACTCCCCATCGGGTGAAAACGAAGCACCGGCATTGTATTTTCCATCGAAAGTCAGTCTTTTCACCGGTCCACCGGAGGCCGCAATCTGGTAGAGCTGTGGTGCACCGGAACGCCCGGAAGTAAAGACAATGCTTTTTCCATCGGGGGACCAGGCCGGCTCCGTGTCGATGGCCGTACTTCTGGTCAATCTGCGCAGGGCGGATGTCCCCACATCAAAAATGTATATGTCAGGATTTCCATCCCTTGACAAGGTCAGCGCAAGCTTTTTGCCGTCCGGGGACCATGAAGGGGCACTGTTGAGTCCGCGGAACCCGGCAATGGATGACCTTTTCCCGCTCCAGATATCCTGCAGAAATATCATGGACCTCCCCTTTTCAAAGGAAACATAGGCAAGCCGGTTCCCGTCCGGGGACCAAGCGGGCGACAGGATTGCCCGGGGTGATTCCAGAACGGTTTTAGGGTTCCATCCATCTGCATCCGCAACCTGGAGCAAATACCGCTTGCTTGCCGGTTCACCCTGTACTTTGACATCCGCAATTTTGACATAAGCAATTTTGGTATCGAAAGCACCCTCTATTCCGGTCAGTTTTTCATAAATAATATTGCTGATCCGATGGGAAAACTGTCTGAGCTGTTTGGTTGTCGCAATAAATTTTTGACCCGCCAGCTGGGTTTCCCTGAAGACATCGATCAACCGGAACCGTATCTCATACTGATCGTTTCCGAGATGGAAGACCTTGCCCACCACCAACGCTTCCGATTTGATCAGCCGCCAGTCTTTGTACTGTACTGATTCAAGGTCACTGGGAGTACTGAGAAAGGTGTCCCGGGGAACCGACTCGAACCGGCCACTTAGACCCAGGTCAGAATCGATAATATCCGCCGGCTGGTACTCTTCCGGGACACCGTCATACAACTTAAACGGCACGATGGCAATTGGAATTCCTGCTGTGGTGCCTTTTTTCACTTCGATGGTCAGCACAGAAGACAGGGCTGGAAAAGAGCAGCCAAGCCATATCGGAACCAATATCACCAGAAATCCGGTGCAACGCCCACGTGGTTTTTCTCTATTACTCATCCGGCGCGAATTTAATGTTGAATTCTTTTATAAATTCATAATATTCCGACTCCGATGGAAACGGAAGCGGAGAAGCTTTCTTGATTGCAATTTCTCCGGATTCATCGAATGCCCGGTCTCCACTGCTTTTTACCACATCTGCCGATAGAACATCACCATTTCGTGCAACTCTTACCCTGATCAGAGCAACTCGCCCCGGGGTACTGTTCCATGGGCGACGCCAGTTGTTTTCCGCCGCCGCCGCAATCCTGTCCACCAGTGCAGCCAACGCATTCTCTGCTTCATTACGGGTTCGTGTTCTTGCCAGTTGATCTTGGAGTTCTTTTTCCAGCTTGCGCTGTTCTTCCTCTTCCTTGCGCTTGGCCTCCAGCGCCTCCAGCCGCTTGCGCTCCTCCTCCTCGGCCCGCTTTCTCTCCTCTTCCTTGCGCTTGGCCTCCAGCGCCTCCAGCCGCTTGCGCTCCTCCTCCTCGGCCCGCTTTCTCTCCTCTTCCTTGCGCTTGGCCTCCAGCGCCTCCAGCCGCTTGCGCTCCTCCTCGGCCCGCTTTCTCTCCTCCTCCCTGCGCTTGGCCTCCAGCGCCTCCAGCCGCTTGCGCTCCTCCTCCTCGGCCTTCCCGGGTTCTTCAGGGACCTGGGCAGGCTGGTGCTGTTCTTCAATTTTCTTTGTTTGCAGGTTGGTGACTTCCTGCTCAGGGATTGTCGTTGCCTGTATTGGTTTCACCTGCCCATGATCAAGCGTTTTTTCGGAAAAAGGCCACCAGAAACCAGCCAGAACCGCCGCCAGCAAAATACTGTGAACAGCCAGGGTAAATAGTACGGATTTGGAAATTTGTGCGAACTGTCGGATGCCCTGTTTCATTCACCGTTCAGTCAGGAATCAGATGGCTCAGTGACCAATCCTACGGATTCGACACCAGCGTTTTGCAATAACACCATTGCTCTCACTACGAACGCATAATCTGCGGCACTGTCCCCTCTGACCAGAAATAGCAAATTCGGGTTTCGCTGCAATGCCGCTTTGGCTGTCAACTCGATTTCCCGGTCTGATGAGATGGCTTCCTCGTTATCATTGAGGTAGTAATTGCCGTTCGCATCGACAGTCACGACAAACGGTTCTTCGTCCTGGTTCGGAATGGAGTTGGCCACAGCCTGGGGCAACTCCACGGTTACACCGGTGCTCAGCAAAGAAGCCGTCACCATGAAGATGATCAGCAAAACAAGCATGACATCGATATATGGAACGACGTTTATTTCTCCCATCAACCGTTTCTTACGGCCGTACAGGGTCCGACTCATGGTTAACGCCCTCCCAAATCCTGACGATTGACAATACTGAGAAACTCTTCCATGAAGATTTCGTAACGGCTAATCAGTCGTTCGGTCGTGCTCGCAAACTTGTTGTATGCAATCACCGCGGGAATTGCCGCAAACAAGCCCATTGCCGTGGCAATCAAGGCCTCGGCGATTCCCGGAGCCACCGTTGCGATGGTTACCTGTTGCATGGTACCCAGTGACTGGAATGAATTCATGATTCCCCAAACAGTGCCAAAAAGACCCACATAGGGACTGGTTGAACCCACCGTGGCAAGAAACGGCAGGTTGGACTCGATCAACCCGATCTCTTTGCTCAACGCTACCCGCATGGACCGATGAACGCCATTGACCATATCCGACCGATGAACATTCTGCTGTTTTGCAAGACGGTTGAACTCGCGGTATCCGGCGAGAAAAATATTGGCAATGCCCTCGGGGTTGTCCTGCCGTCCCCATTTCACATAAATCTTTCGCATTTCACCACCGGACCAGAACTGCCCCTCGAACTGGTCGGCAATTTTTTTCCAGCGCTTGTAGGCCGTCCGTTTCCGGTCAATCATATACCACGATATCACGGAAGCCAGTAACAATATCAGCATGACCAGCTGAACCGGAATGCTGGCATTGACAACCAGGTCCAGGACAGAATGACTTGGGGGAATGTCGTTTGCGATCGCCACTATGGTTTTTTATCGGTAACAGGTTTGTATTGTAAGGTTTTTCGTCCAGGTCCGTTTCAACTCAGGGAGATCTTCCCGATTGGTTGCCCGGGACCATGGACTTCATTTCCCGGCAGGCCGCACAACCCGGTTGTCACGGCCGATCATCTTGTTTTCCATTCCAGCTGGTCGGCCTCCATCTCTCCGAACCTCACCTTCAATGGCCGTATTTCCAGCAATTTCGGATGCGGTCAACCGCTCACCATCCCGCCGGACCGGGTCCGGATGTCTTGCCTTTGCATTGGTCAGCACGGATATTACACAACTTCCCTTTCAGGACACGCGTCGAATCCATCCAACCCGAAAAAACGAATACCGCAGTCCCATATACCCTAAACGGTCCACATAGTAAACTGTACTGCCGATATCCCGCCTGCCCATCTTCCACAGTCAATTCAAAGGGACGGACATGCATCATCATTCCATTCAATTTAACGGTGGCGATTCCCGGGAAAGACTAACGGTTCCGAAACAGGTCCTGCTGCCGGTTCGCCACCTCTGAAGGAACCAGCATTCCCAGGTGTTCCCAGGCGGTTTTCATTGCCACACGCCCGCGGGCAGTCCGCATCAGATAGCCCTGCTGGATCAAATACGGTTCAATGACGTCTTCAACGGTCCCCCGCTCCTCTCCGATCGCCGCTGCAATGCTGTCGATCCCGACGGGCCCGCCATCAAATTTCTCAATGATGGCCAGAAGAAAACTGCGGTCGAGCCGGTCGAGTCCGAAAGTATCCACTTCAAGCATATCCAACGCAGCGTTGGCCATTTTTTCGGTCAATCTTCCATCGCTTTTGACTTCAACGTAGTCCCGGACCCTCCGCAACAGGCGGTTGGCAATTCGAGGGGTTCCTCTTGACCGCATGGCAATGGCATGGACCCCTTCAATCTTGTAATCGATCTCCAATATTTTCGCCGACCGCTCCACAATTTGTGACAGCTCATCGGTAGTGTAAAACTGCAAACGCTGTACAATGCCGAATCGGTCCCGCAACGGGGAGGTCAGCAGTCCGGCCCGAGTGGTTGCACCGACCAGGGTAAACGGTGGCAAATTGAGTTTGATTGAACGCGCTGCAGGTCCTTCGCCAATCATGATATCCAGATGAAAGTCTTCCAGGGCCGGATACAGGATTTCCTCGATAGCCGGGCTCAACCGGTGAATCTCGTCGATGAACAACACATCCCCGGATTCGAGATTGGTCAGAATCGCAGCCAGGTCTCCCGCTTTTTCAAGAATCGGCCCCGAAGTTTGACGCAGTTTTGCGTCCATTTCCTGCCCCAGAATATGGGCAATCGTTGTTTTGCCAAGACCAGGAGGACCAAAAATCAGCACATGATCCAATGCCTCGTTTCGCTGCCTGGCGGCCTGAACAAAAATGCCCAGCTGCTCTTTGGTGCTGGCCTGACCAATAAACTCACTCAACCTGCTCGGCCGCAAATTGCGTTCAAAGATCTTTTCCTGGTGCGAATCCTGCAGATTGTCCGGGGACAGCAGTGGATTGGATTTGCTCATCGAACGGCCAGATACTGTAGTGCATTCCGAATCAGATCATCCCGCTTGTCACGGTGATCGTTGACCGCTCTGACCGCTTTGCCGGCTTCAGCCGGTTTGTAGCCCAGCGCGATCAATGCGCCAATCGCATCCTGTACCGGGCTGTCGGGAATTTTCCGGGTGCCGGAAGCACCGGGTGGTTCCCCCTGAGGGGTTGGCAAATCAACCCTGTCTCGCAATTCAACCATCATCCGTTCTGCAGTTTTCTTTCCAATTCCGGGCACCTTGATCAGCGTTGAGAAATCATCACTGTAAATACAGTGAAGAAAATCCTGGAGGTCCAAAGTGGATAGTATAGCAAGTGCCACTTTGGGACCCACACCGTTTACCTTCAGGAGATTCCTGAACAAATCCTTTTGGCCCTGGTCGGTAAACCCATACAGCAGCTGGGCATCTTCGCGCACAACCAGGTGCACGAAAAGTGAAATTTCCTGCCCTTCATCGGGCAATTCATAGAATACCGGCATGGGTGATTCAAGCTCGTAACCCACGCCGTTCACATCCACCAGGAGGATTGGCGGTTGTTTCTGCAGGATTTTTCCCCGGATAAAGCCGATCATCTTGCACGCTCCAGCTTTCGTTGCACCTGAATCGTGTGTATGTGGCAAATCGCACAGGCCAGGGCATCCGCTTCATCGATGGTGGGTGTCGCGGTCAGCCCCAATATGGCCCGTACCATATGCTGCGTCTGTTCTTTTTTGGCATTTCCGGATCCGACCACCGCTCTTTTGATCTGCAGTGCACTGTATTCCCAGACTTCCCTGCCTGCATTGACCGCGGAACAAATGGCGCTTCCGCGTGCATGGCCCAGCACCAGGGCAGACTTCACATTGCTGGCAACAAACACCTGCTCGACGGCGACGGAGTCGGGCTGTACCTCATTGATGAGGGAAGCAACTCCCTGGTAAATCATCCCGAGCCTTTCGGGTAACGGGAGATTTTCCATCCTGACCCGACGGTACCCTACACAGCGAAGGCTACCGTCATCCGCCTCCACCACGCCCAGGCCGGTAATGCGGGAACCCGGGTCAATTCCCAAGATGCGCATCAGCCAGCCTCTACAAAATTTGCATTGGTGAATACATCCTGGACATCATCCAGGTCTTCAAGAAAATCAATCAGCCGCTTCACTTTCTCCGCCTCCTCCCCGTCAACATCTGTCTCCGTGATGGGCCGCTGGATAATTTCAGCAATCTCGGGGTTGAAACCGGCTTCCTTCATCGCCTGTTGCACGGCATGGAAATTTCCGGCCGCTGTCACCACTTCAATCATGCCTGCCTCGCTTTCAACATCCTCGGCACCCGATTCCAGTGCGATGTCAATAATTTGCTCTTCGTCTTCATCATTCGCAAACACGATGGACCCGATGGTATTGAATTGATACAAGACCGAGCCATCCGTACCCAGGTTCCCCCCGTGTTTGGCAAAGGCATGGCGGACTTCGCTCACGGTTCTGTTTTTGTTGTCCGTGGCGCATTCGACGATCACCGCCACACCATTGGGGCCATACCCTTCATAGCGGATTTCAAACAGGTCATTCCCTCCAAGTGCTCCGGTCCCGCGTTTGACCGCCCGCTCAATGGTGTCCTTGGTCATGTTTGCAGCCAGAGCCTTGTCAATGGCACTGCGCAGCCTGGGATTGGAATCCGAATCGCCGCCGCCCAATTTTGCTGAAACACTGATTTCCTTGATCAGCTTGGTGAACGCCTTTCCTCTTTTGGCATCCTGGGCCGCCTTGCGGAACTTGATGTTTGCCCACTTGCTATGCCCGGCCATGGCGTCTCCCTAAACGGTCTGTGCAATGCATTTTGAGCGTGCCGGGCAATCTGGTTGCACAGCCTGGATCCGGGCCCTTGCAGACACGAAAGAGTGCCATTTTCTGCCCGGATGGCTCACAGAGCGGGTCGAATCATTCCGGGACCGCGATGTTTTCTTTATATTCATCCGATGCCCCCTTGCTGGACTATTGCCGTTGTTTTTTCAATTGCAGACCCAGGTCACGGAGTTGTCGCCCGCCCACCTGATTGGGTGCCTCGGTCAGCAAGCAGGATGCCTTCTGGGTTTTTGGAAAAGCGATGACATCACGAATGGACTCCACCCCGCACATCATCGCTGCGAGGCGGTCAATGCCAAACGCAATCCCACCGTGGGGGGGGGCGCCATATTTCAGTCCCTCGAGAAGAAATCCAAATTTTACCCGGGCTTCGTCGGCACCGATACCCAGCACCTTCAGGATTTTCTCCTGCAGGACCGGATCATGAATACGAATGGAGCCGCCGCCAATTTCCGTCCCGTTCAACACCATGTCATAGGCCCTGGAGAAGACCTGCCCCGGGTCGGATTCCAGCAGGGCCTGATGACCCGGCTTGGGGGATGTAAACGGATGATGCAGCGCCTGCCAGCGATGACCCGGTTCGTCCCACTCCACCAAAGGAAAATCCACGACCCAAAGCGGCTTCCAGCCCGGGTCAACGAGACCCATGGCCGCTCCGACCTCCAGCCTCAGCGCACCCAACGCATCATTCACCACTGCCGCCCGGTCCGCTCCGAACAATATCAGGTCGCCGGTTTTGGCTCCTGTGCGCTCCAGGATACCGGACAATACCTCGTCGGGCAGGAATTTCAGAATTGCCGACTGCAGTCCACTCCGGCCCAGGGAGGCATCATTCACCTTGATATAGGCCAACCCCCTTGCACCGTATTGACCGACAAATTCCGTATACTGATCAATCTGTGCACGCGTCAACCGGTTTCCACCCGGCACACGGAGTGCAGCGACCCGGCTTTTCGCATCGTTTGCCGGACCGGAAAAAACCTTGAACTCCACGTCTCTCATCAGGTCGGTCAATTCAGTCAGCTCAAGGTCGATCCGGAGGTCCGGCCGGTCGGTTCCGTACCGTGCCACGGCTTCATGGTAACTCATTCTCGGCAGGGGGTCCGGCAGTTCCACATGGATGACATTTCTGAAACAGTCCCGGACCAGCTGTTCCACTAAATTCATGACCTCCTGTTCATCAACGAAAGACATTTCGATATCGAGCTGGGTAAACTCCGGCTGCCTGTCCGCCCGCAAATCCTCGTCCCGAAAACAGCGTGCGATTTGAAAATAGCGTTCAAAACCGGAAACCATCAACAGCTGCTTGAATAATTGGGGCGACTGGGGGAGAGCAAAAAATTCACCCGGATGGGTGCGGCTCGGCACCAAATAGTCCCGGGCCCCCTCCGGAGTGGAGCGCGTCAGCACCGGTGTTTCGATTTCGACAAACTCCCTTTGCTCCAGAAATTGGCGCAGGTTTGAAACAATGCGATGCCGGGCACGGATCGTGGATTGCATCCCTGGCCTGCGGAGGTCCAGAAAACGGTATTTCAACCGGGTGGACTCACCAATCTCTTCCTCGTCCATCTGAAACGGCAGCGGTTCCGACCGGCTGAGGAGCTTGATCTCTTCCGCCATCACCTCGATTTGCCCGGTGGCAAGCCCTTCGTTTGCCGTTCCTTCAGGACGGACACGGACACGGCCCCTGACCGACAACACATACTCATTGCGCGCACTGTCCGCCACAGAAAACGAAGCGGGAATATCCGGGTCTGCCACCACCTGGATCCGGCCGGAACGGTCCCGCAGATCAATGAAGATCACCCCTCCATGATCCCGTCTGTTCAGCACCCACCCGGCTAAACAAACGATTTGGTCGACATCAGCCCTGTTGAGTTTTCCGCAAAGATGGGTTCGCATCTAACCAGTCGCAGGGGAACGGTTCACCGTGCCACGTCAAGGGGCAGGCGAGGCATTGCTGCTGGCATTTGACGTCCCGCAGGATTGTTTTGATTGCACGGTTGCCGATTTATCCGTCTTGTCAGACCTGGACGGGTTCTCATCCTTCGGCTTGTCTTTCACTGTACCCTCTTTTTTCTCACCGTTGTTCTTGAAATCGGTTTCGTACCAGCCGGTTCCTTTCAGCCGGAACGCAGCCAGGGAAATCAGTCTCTTCAAGGCCGGCTCATTGCATTCAGGACAACAGACGAGGGGTTCCGCAGATATTTTCTGCAACACTTCAATGTGGTGGTCACATTCATTGCATTGATATTCGTAAAAGGGCATGGCAAAAAAAGAAACTGAGAATTTTCAAGGCGCGAATTATATAGAATATACGCTACGATAACATCGTATAGTTGGTCTCTATTTGAGATTTTTCAATGCCTTATCCCGGGCATCTCCAACCCAGTCCAACCCGGACTTTTCGCTTTCAAATGGCCGGCCCTCCTTATCCACACAGTAACGTCCAAACACAACGGCATCATAAAGTTCGCCGTACTGACGCATCAGGGTATGTTCGAACAGCAGGCTTTTGTACACCTTGGTGCCGGCCTGCAGATGGCAACCGTGCGAAATCCAGGTCGGCCCCTGGATTTCGCATCCGGCCTCGATTCTTGAATTTGAACCGACATACACGGGTCCTTCAAGAAAAACGTCATCCCAGTCAATCGCCACATTCGGTCCCGTCCAGACCTTGGGCATCACCTCGGTACCCGGCATATTCATTCCCCGGACGGGACTGCGCATCAACTGTTGATTGACCTGCCAGTAGTCGCTGAGCTGACCGATATCAAGCCAGCGGAAGGGCAGTTCGATCGCACCGAACCGCACGTCACCTGCAAGCAGGTCCGGAAGCAGTTGGGATCCGATATCATACTCAATCCCATGGGGGATGTAATCGATGATTTCGGGTTCAAAAATATAGATTCCCGTGTTGACCAGGGTTGATTTCGCTTCCTCAACAGGAGGCTTTTCCTGAAACGAGGTAATGACCCCGGATGCATCCGCGACCGCCACGCCATAGCGTGAAACCTTTTCTCTCTCAACGCGTTTCACGACAATGCTGGCAATGGCACCGGACTGCCAGTGCTTCCTGACCGCCTCGGTCAAATCCAGGTCGATAATGGCATCCCCGCACACCACCAGAAAAGTGTCATCGAAAAACCCGCCGAACTCCTGGATCTGCCGGATCCCCCCTGCAGAGCCTACGGGTTGCCCGAAAATCTCCCCATTTTCGATATGCCCTTCGAAAGAATAGCCGATATTGACCCCCCAACGCCTTCCATCGCCGAAGTAGGTTTCAATGGATTCGGGAAGATGACTCAAATTGACCATCACCTCATTGAAACCATGGGCCGCAAGTTGCTCAATCAAATATTCCATAACCGGCTTGCCAATCACAGGAATCATCGGTTTCGGCAATTCGTACGTCAGTGGCCTTACCCGGGTACCGCGTCCTGCGGCCAGTATCATCGCTTTCATTCGATCACATCGCGGAATTGGTGGTTATTGCGGGTCCGGGCGGTCACCCATTTCCTCATTGGAGCCTCCCGGTGATTGACGTTCTGCGACCGGGAACCCGGCCTGCCAACCGGTGCATACGGGTTTCACGGACTGTCCTCAGCAAACGGGAATCTCTCCGGCAGTTTCACAGGGCATCCGGTTACAGCGTGATGCGCATTCATTCCCGCGTTCCCCGCTGCCTGGGCTGTCCCACTGACCGCGGCAAGAAGTTTCACCCATTACCGGAATTCAGGCCAAGAGAACCCCGCCCGCACTGGAGGCAAACAATCCGGCACGATTTCCCGGCATGGGCGGCAGCAGGCCGGACACACACGAAAAAACCCCGCAAACCGGGATACCGTATTCATGCTTTCCGTACCGGGGCGGCACCTCCCATGCAATGTTTTTACTCAAGCATGCATGGGAGAAAGTTTACTGTGATCCACAGAAGCGGAGGATGGCGGGCCTCAAGGCATGAAATCACGCACCGCGGGCCCGGAGAAAATCAAGCACAGTCCCGTACGACGGCCCCTTGGTGTCAGTCATCCCCACCCATGACACCCAAAATACTCAACAGACTGAGAAACAGATTGTAGATCGCCACGTAAAGGGTAACCGTAGCGGTAATGTAGTTGGTTTCTCCGCCGTGAATAATCTCGCTGGTCTGGAACAGGATCAGCCCGGACATCAAAAGGATGAACATCGCAGATACGGCCAGGCTCAAGGCGGGAATGGAAAACAGCACCGCCGCCAGTCCGGCTATAAATGCCACCAGTATCCCCACCATCAGCATCCCGCCCATAAAGGAAAAATCCTTTTGCGTGACCACGGCGTACGCGGACAAGGCTATAAATATGATCCCGGTTCCTCCCAATGCCGTCATGACAACCTGCTCACCATTGGGGAGAGCCGTCAGGTAAAAATTAAGCAATGGCCCCAGAGTCAGGCCCATGAAACCGGTCAATGCAAATACAAACACCAGGCCCAAAACAGAATTCCGGAATTTGCTGGTCAGGAATAAAAGTCCAAAATATCCGACCAGGGTGACAATCATACCCATTGGCGGAAAATTCATCACCATGGACAGGCCCGCTGTCCCTGCACTGAACAGCAATGTCAAGGACAACAACATGTAGGTATTTCGCAATACCTTGTTGATTTCAACACCCTGGGAAACCGGTCTGGCAATTGTGGTTTCGAATCTGGCCATTTCAATACCTCTTGTAAAATACATAAAATCTAGATGAGCCCGCGACAGCACTCCGCGAGCCATGTCGTGACGTACGCCGCCACTCTCTCCACTGCGGGCCGGCGGGATTTCCTGCGACCCACGCTGAGAACGCTCAGCACCTCCCGCTACAGCCCTTGCGCTGGCAAGTATTGCTGCCGGGAAACTCTTTGTGCAACCGCTGCGCCCCAACGATCCAGCCAAGTCAACCCTAACACAAACAGCGGGATTTCGCTATCCATCCCCATGACAAACCCTGCATATGACTATCGGATTGCAGTGGAGGCCTTCCCCGCCTGCCGACAGGGATTTCCTGGGTACCGGGGAGCCGCCCACCGCGCGGTCAGACCCGGTTCCGGTTTCGCATAACCCGCCCGGCACCCGGCTGCTGTTCAGGCCTTGATTTTAAAGCAAAAGCCATCAAAAACAAAATTTCCGGAACCGTATCTCACGCCCGGGACGGCGTGCCCGCCCTGAATCCGGGAAGCAGAGGAAATTTACCGGATGACAGACTCTCTGGATGATACTTCGTCCTGTCATGAATGAGTTCTCGGACAAGCTGCGGCAGGCGCGGCATGGAACCTCCTGGAAATCCAGCACCGTTCAGGTCGCCTGGCAGGCGGTCATGATTTCGTCGGCGGGGAAAATACCATCGGGCTTTCATCCGGAGCGGGGAGAGTTCATGTCCATTGGACCGCTTTGCGGTTCAACAAGTCCACAAAATTTTGTTATGATTGCGCTTCAAGACATAATTGAAGGAAGACTTTCCCGGATACCTGTCTCCCGCGGATGACGGGGACAGACCTTTTGGATCACGCAATGGCTTTGATCTGCAACCAGGACCATGGAGATCGAATCAGGGTCTCCGGACTGTTCAACCCATTCGGGTTGGCACCACGAAAACCCCGGTGTGGCCGTTCCAGGCCCCTGTGCCGTACTTCCTTAGTTCCAATGAACCGTTTTGGAGTGGTCCATTCCCACTCCTGTCCCAGGTCCTGAGATTGGCCGACAGAAGACTCCAGGTTTTCGCGACAGTGGCCCGACTGCTCAGTTTCACCAAAGCAGCGGAATCCCTGTATATGACCCAGCCGGCGGTCACGTTTCAAATCCGCCAGCTTGAAGAGCATTTCAATACCCGGCTGTTTGATCGCTCCCACAACCGCATAAACCTGACGGAAGCGGGCCAGCTGGTCAAAAATTATGCCGATAAAATCATTGTGCTTTACAACGAAATGGACAATGAGGTCCGCACTCTCACGGGGGATGTCCAAGGGCCCCTGATTGTGGGCGCCAGCACCACGATTGGTGAATATTTTATTCCTGCAGTGATCGGCGCGTATCAATCGAATTTTCCCCATGTCAAGGTGCGGTTGAATGTGGCGAATACCAATGGAATTATCCATATGGTGGAAAACAACCAGATTGATATTGGAATCGTTGAAGGTCCCATCACCAACAAGAACCTGGTCACCGACATCATATGGGACGATGAACTGGTCGTGATCTGTTCCGTGGACCACCCGCTGACCAACCAGAAGAGAATCAGCCCTGAAGAACTGCTGGATTACCCGTTTATCAGCCGGGAAGAGGGGTCTGGAACCCGTGAAGTCATTCAAAACTATCTTGACAGCCAGGGGCTGGATATTGAGCAACTCAACATCACCATGGAGTTTGGCAGTCCCGAATCCATTAAAAATGCAGTCGCTGCCAACCTGGGGATATCCGTCCTTTCTATCGCTACACTGGAAAAAGAACTGGCACTGGATTCGTTGAGTACCATTCCGCTCAAGACCCCGATCAGGCGACCATTTTCCATCGTCCACCAACGGCAGAAATTCAGGTTGCGGGCCATGGTCGAGTTCCTCGAATTTGCCCAGGCGCACTGCACACTCAAAGAACAGGTCCTGAAGCACCTCTAATCCGCATCACCATTGGCTCCGGCTGGTAAAACGGTTCATTCGGGCATGAGCGGAGGCTGGTTGCCGAGATGGCAAGCCCCGGCATCCGTGGTCCGGGGCGAGCCGTAATGAGGGATGGAGAGCATGGAAGGCTGGAAAAGGCGGTGTATGGGTTGATCGGGTTCCGGCCAACCATCAACTCAGGAGAACCATCGCCATGAACAGGAACGACATTATTCTCGAGCTCGCAGTTTCTCCGCAAAACGAAAAACCAGACTCTATTGATTTCAATGAGTTACACCGGTGGAGCTTGTGCTTGCAATCTGCGTTGCCAGCCAATAGGATAAAGGCATGAACCAACCGGGAGACAACCAGCAATTTGATCGAGACGGCTACAGGAGGAATGTCGGCATCATTGTATGCAATAGCTCCCAGCAGGTTCTCTGGGCCAGGCGGGCCAGGCGGGATGGCTGGCAATTTCCCCAGGGAGGGATCGAGCCCAGTGAATCGGCACTGGAGGCCGCATTCAGAGAACTCTACGAGGAGGTCGGCCTGGAATCCGGAGACGTAAAACTGCTGGGAAGCACTGTAAAGTGGCTGCGATACGACGTTCCGTACGCCGCAAAATACAGTCACATCAGAAGAACGAGGCAATTTCGCGGACAAAAACAACGATGGTTCCTGTTCAAGCTGATTGCCAAGGAAACCAGCGTCAGGCTGGATGTGACCCCCAAGCCGGAATTTGACCACTGGCAGTGGGTCGACTACTGGAGCCCATTGGAGCATATCGTGAAATTCAAGCGCCGTGTTTACAAACAGGCGCTCACCGAACTGGAACCAATGCTGACGCGCTGATCTTCCCGGACCCGTTTCATTGTCCGCAGACTTTCCGGGCTCCTGGAAAAGTCATGAACAAAACATGGCCTGGCAGGATACGGACCGTCGCCGGCTCCTCCCCAACGGGTGTCCCCGTCCCCCGTGCCCGGCGGGGTCGCCGCAGAACGGGTAGCCCTCCGGTTCGGTTATTTTCGGATTCTGGAGGACCTGAAAATATCCGGGTGGAATTCGGAATGTGACGGCAACTGCTGGCGGATATGATCCAGACGGGCCAGATCAATCTCCGCACAAACCAACCCCCAGCCCTGCTCCAGTTCAGACACCACCTGGCCCCATGGTTCAATGACCACCGTATGCCCCCAGGTTTTACGCCGGTTATTGTGGATGCCGGTTTGTGCGGGAGCGACCACATAACAGGAATTTTCTATGGCCCTGGCCTGAAGCAACGGTAGCCAGTGACTGATTCCCGTGGTATAGGAAAAAGCGGATGGCACGACCAGGATTTGCGCCCCCAACTGCGTCAACCGGCGATACATTTCCGGAAAACGCAAATCGTAGCAGATACTGAGTCCAATTTTTCCGACCGGAGAGTCGATGACACCCATCTCGCCACCCGCGACCGTGTAATCCGATTCACGATATCTTTCACCATTGTCCAACTCGACATCGAAGAGAAATATCTTGTCGTAACGTCCTACCCGGGTTCCGGTATCGTCAAAGACCAGCATGGAGTTGGTGACCTTTCCGGGGTGGCTGGAATGCAGTGGAATACTGCCTGCAAAAATCCAGAGCCCCGATTGCCTTGCCATCTTCCCGACAAACCGCTGTATTCTCCCCTGTGAATCACTTTCCGCATGTTCAAGCAATTGCCTTTTGCTGCGTTGCATGAACGCAAAACATTCCGGCAGCACGACAACGCTGGCTCCCTGTTCGGCCGCCTGAAAAATATATTTCTCAACCCGTAACAGATTCTGGCCGATATCATCGCTCGAACTGGTCTGGATAGCGGCTATGCGGGACATCGCAATACTATATCATCATTCCCGTCGGCTGCCGGCATTTGCCGGTCACCGGGGCGGCGCCGGCCGCCTTTCATTCTTCGGGGGGTTGCGTGTTCAGATTTCCCGGGTCGCACGGAATTCAACGTCAGGCCAGCGTTTTTCAGCCAGCGTCAAATTCGCGTTATTGGGCGCGATGTAAGTCAGGGCATCGAAGCCGTCCAGTGCCAGGTACTGCTCATTTTTCCGGCGAAACTCGCTTTCCTGTGCCGCATGGATGAAATGAATCCAACGCACCCGGGTGATCGGCGCCGCTTCAAAAAAACAATCGACCCGGTATTCCGTTTTCAGGCGATGGGCGACCACGTCAAACTGGAGAATTCCCACCGCTCCCAAAATCAGTTCATTGCCGCCCACCGGACGAAACACCTGGGTTGCGCCTTCCTCGCAGAGTTGAACCAGGCCCTTTTGCAGGGCCTTTGCACGCAGGGGATCGGCCAGTCTCACCCGGCGAAACAGTTCAGGCGCAAAGTTCGGGATGCCGATGAACTTGAGCGTCTCCCCCTCGGTAAACGAATCACCGATCTGGATGGTGCCATGATTGTGCAGCCCGAGAATATCCCCGGCATAGGCTTCTTGCGCATGGCCGCGCCTGGAGGCCATGAAGGTGTGCGCATTTTGCACCACGAAGGTCTTTCCCGCCCGCACATGGCGCAACTTCATTCCCTTCGTGAATTGACCGGACGTGATTCGCAAGAACGCGACCCGGTCATGATGAGCCGGGTTCATATTGGCCTGGATCTTGAAGACGAAACCGGTGAATCCGGGTTCCGTTGACACCACCTCTCGAGTCTCGGTCGTTCTGGGTCGAGGTGAAGGCGCAAACTCGACAAAGTTGTCCATCAGCTCGTCCGTACCGTGACGGTTGAGCGCGGACCCGAAGAAAACCGGCGTCAGTGTTCCGTTCAGGTACCGCTTGGCATCGAATTCGTGGCTGGCTCCCCGCACAAGTTCAATCGTTTCCCTCAGTGCCCCGGCCCGGTCGCCGACCCGGTTATCCAGTTCCCGGTTCCCCAATCCGTCAATGTACAGATCCTTGTTCCATTCCCCACGGCCGGCAAAAAGGTGAATGGTATCGTCATACAGTCGGTACACCCCGACGAAGGACTTTCCCGACCCGATGGGCCAAACCATGGGGGCGCAATCCATTTTCAGCACTTCCTCCACCTCATCCATGATGTCAATGGGGTCCCTGCCCTCCCGGTCCATCTTGTTGACGAAGGTCATAATCGGCGTATCCCGCAACCGGCAAATCTCCATGAGTTTCACCGTTCTTTCCTCCACGCCCTTGGCAATGTCAATGACCATGAGAGCCGAATCCACGGCAGTCAGGGTACGGTAGGTATCTTCCGAAAAATCGGCATGTCCCGGCGTGTCCAGCAAATTCACAATTCGACCCTGATAGGGAAATTGCATGACCGATGAGGTCACCGAAATCCCGCGCTGTTTTTCCAGTTCCATCCAGTCGGAAACGGCATATCTCGCACTCTTTCGGGCCTTGACGGTTCCGGCCAGCTGGATGGCTCCACCGTATTGCAACAACCTTTCGGTCAGCGTCGTTTTGCCCGCATCCGGGTGGGAGATGATCGCAAACGTCCTTCTTTTCGAGACTTCACCCGGAAGGGAGGAATCGGGCATCGGTAAGATTTCCAGTAAGCAGCCAAATGGGGGGCCGTTTTCCCAGACGGGTGTCAGCACCGTCCTGTTGATCGCAATGGGCACAATTTTCGCTGAGTCCCCGCGGGATCATCCATGGCCGGATGAAAGACCGGACCCGATGAACTCGCGGCAGAACTTCCCGCCGGGGCGTTTCCGTCGGTTCCTGCCTACATCGACACCGGCTGCCGAATGCCGCCTGTATCCCCGGCAAACCGGTCCCCATCCCAGGCCCGGGGCTTCTGTCATGCATGGGTGCCGGAATATTCAGGGTTTTGCCGACAACCGCTGTATGGTTGCAGGACCCGTCTGCAAGGCCCCTTGTGCAAAACGGTTCCGTCATACCAAAGAGACCGCGCTCACCTGCCGGCCGTACGAAGTTCCGCCGGCATGGCAGGTCCGCCGGTAACTGAAGAATTGTTGCTCGGCGGAATAGGTATCCAGAACCAGCCGGTCGATGTGCTCGGCAGGCAGTACCCGCTGCAAGCGGCGTTCCAGGTAAAGCGGCAGGTCGAAATATCTTTTATCCCCGGTTTTCCCGGGTTCGAAACAGTCTGCACACTCTATGGGAGAACGCTGGACAAACCTGTCCACGAACTCCAGCCCCACTTCGTAATACTCCATCTGTATGGCCGGCCCGATGGCGGCGACAATCTGGTTTTTCACCGCACCCAGCCCGCACATGGCCTGGACAACATTGTCTGTGATCCCGTCCAGCGCCCCCTTCCAGCCTCCGTGCGCGGCACCAATCACCCGGTTGTGATGGTCTGCGAACAGAATGCCGGCGCAATCCGCCCCCATCACACCGAGCCCGATCCCCGGCGTATCGGTGACCATGCCGTCCCCCTCCTGCACCCCCTTCTTCGGCGACCCCGCATCCACGGTGACCACACGATCACTGTGGACCTGCTTCAAGCTGTACAATGTCCGGCACTCCAACCCCCGTGCCACCCGCTTCCGGTTTTCCCGAACCGCTTTTGCATCATCGCCGGAAAACTGCCCGCAATTCAGTGAATGGAATGCACCCGTTGAGGTGCCGCCGAGCCGGGTAAAAAAACCATGACGAATATTCGGCATGGACTCAAGCAAACCACTGGTGAGGTGCGGGACATCCGGCATGACCGGAATTTATCAGCATTGGCCGGACGATGCCAATCCAACGGCCCTGGAAAGCCGGCCGTCTTCCACCACCGGGAGGCCGCATTCAACGCAACCCTGCCGGAGCCGCCCTGTTGCGGAAAAAAGAATCGCGCCTTTCATTGGCCAACCCCGGACCGGCCAATGGGGCGCACCCCCTGCCTGGTTTCAGGTTCCGGTCTTGAACGGAAAGCCCGGACCCAGATATAGCCTGTTACCGCCGATTTCGCTATAATCCGGATTCCGGGCTCAACCCGGATTGCCCTGATTGATGGAGAGCTGGCAGAGTGGTCGAATGCGGCGGTCTTGAAAACCGTTGACTGTAACAGGTCCGGGGGTTCGAATCCCTCGCTCTCCGCCACCCTTGAAACCGCAGTTGCCATTTCGGCACTCGGCATGGCCATCCAGTGGAACCGACTTGCGCCCTGCCACCGTATATCCTGCGGGGGCGCCCCCGGTGAACACCGGGGGGAAATTCCAGCCGGTTGCGCCGGGGGCCTGACCACCGGGAACCGTTTCGCCGGGACCCGGATGGAAACACTGGAGGACCGGTGCAGTCCGGGACCTCCCGCCATCGACGGCCGCGGGATTCCGGTACCGCTTTCCATGGCCAGGGCAGGCAAAATGGCCGTCAGTTTTCAACCCCGGTTTCGTCCAGCTTTTCTTCAACGGCGATCACCGCGGCCTGAACCCTGGAGTGGACCTTGAGTTTTCTCAGGATGGATTTCACGTGCAATTTGACGGTACCGTCCGTAATGCCAAGATTTCTTGCAATCACCTTGTTGCTCCAGCCTTTGGTGATATCACACAGCACCTCCTGTTCTCTGGCCGTCAGCACGCTTCTCACGGAATGGGACGCTACCGACGGGCTGGCCGACACGCCCTTTTGCACCGCGCTTGCCAGCACTTTGGTCAAATCCGGGGCAACAATGGTCTCTCCAGACATGACATCCCTCAGGGCCATGACCAGATCGTCCGGGTCCATGTCCTTCAACAGATACCCCTGGGCGCCCAGCCTGAGCGACTCCACCAGGTCGGCCTCATCGCTCGAGGTCGTCAGCATGATCACCGGTGTCCCGATATGGTTCTTTCGAATCCATTGCAACACTTCAAGGCCGCTCATTTCCGGCATGCGCAAATCCAGCAAGATGGTATCAAATCCGGCTTTTTGCAAAACCCGGATGCCTTCCAGCCCACTTCCGGCCGCAACCACTTTGATCCGGTAACGCTCAAGCAGGCTCGTCAGACCGGAACGGAATAATGTATGGTCGTCGATGATCAGCAATTTCATCCGCTCACCTCTATCCCTCCGGTGACTGCGGGTCGGGAAACCTCAAGTGGACCCTGGTCCCTTCTGCCGGAACACTCTCAACACTCAATTCGCCACCGATTCTCGTTGCTCTTTCACTCATGACACTCAAACCAAAATGCTGGCTATTGTCCCGGTTTTCCCTGGATTCGGCAAATCCCACCCCGTTGTCCTCGACCAGGACATGAATATGGTCCGTTTCACGGTGCATCAGGATGCGTACGATATTCGCCCCGGCATGCTTCCGGATATTCACCAGTGCTTCCTGCACAATCCGGACAACCTGCGAAGTCGCCATGACCGGCAAATCAATGTCGCCCAGCCTGTTGTGCAATACGGCACGGATTGCGGTTTCGCTTTCAAATCGTTTGATGGCTCTTTCCAGTGCGGAACCGAGTGTAAGATCTTCAATCGGCACACGAAACTTGCGAATCAGTTCACGCAACTCCTGGTTGGCTATCTCAACATTGTTTTCAACGATTTCCAGCAACTCATAAATTTCACACTCATCACCACCCTGTATGGCATGATCCAGGTTGCGAATGTAGTACCGGACGCTGGCCAGTGTTTGCGCCAGGGAATCGTGCAGTTCGTGGGCAAGGTAGGTCCTTTCCCGGATGCGGGACAACTGGTCAGTATTTTCTTCACGGGGCATGGATGCTGGGCATTGACGGGTTCGGGAACAATTCTATCTCAAATGGACCGGGCCGGTTGGCGGGTCTTCCGGGTCTCCCGGACAAAATCCATGAACCGGCTGACCCAGCACACTGGTGCCACATGGCGCAGATGGGCATAACTGGCCAGGACATTCCTGTAGACCAGCCCATCGTGTTTTCCATCCATTCCCCAGCCCCGCTTCACCCGATATGCATATTCGTTCTGTTCTTCAAGCAGCCGGATCCTGGAATAGTGGAATTCATGGGCGTGGATGTCCGAAGAGGAGCCGTTCAGCCGCCCCCAGGGGGAATGGCCGGTTTCTTCCAGCCGTACATACCCCCGGCCTACCGGCTTGGCTTCCATTTCGACATCCAGCGGCAACGCTCCCACCATTTTCGCTGTCCGGCCCTGCCAGCGAATGGACTGGCCAAGATACATCAATCCGCCGCATTCCGCATAGACCGGCCCGCCCTCCGCAACAAACGCTGCAATGGCGTGACGCATGGAGGCATTGTTCTGCAGGGCCTCCATGTGCACCTCCGGGAAACCTCCTCCAATAAACAGTGCCTCGACATGGTCCGGGATGGTTTCATCCTCGAGGGTGTCAAAGAACTCCAATCTGGCGCCGTGACGCCGGAAAGACTCGAGATCGTCCGCATAATAAAAACAAAATGCACGGTCCCGGGGGATGCCAATCCTGACATCGGAGACCGGGTAAGTGGTGGCCGGAGCGGGGACGCCGCGGGATTGACGGTACGGGGGCACCCCGGGCAATCGGTCGAGGTCAATGCAGGACCCGACGACTTGCCGGATACGGTCGATCAGGGTATCCGCGTGTGCGATTTCGTTGCTCGGTGTCAGGCCGATGTGTCTTTCATTGATATTCAGGTGCTGGTTCCGGGAAATCGACCCCATCACCTCCAGGTCGGTATGCGCCCTGATATTGGCGCATAGCTTTTCCTCATGACGGGGACCGGCCACCTTGTTCAGGATCACTCCGGCAATATTGACTCTCGGATCAAATTGCTGATACCCCCGTATGAGCGGTGCAATGCCCCGAGTGGTTCCCTGCGTATCCAGCACCAGGATCACCGGAACATTCAGCAACCCGGCCAGTTCCGCATTGCTGTCGCTTCCATCCACCGACATCCCGTCATGGAGCCCCTTGTTGCCTTCAATGATGGACACGGCGGTATCCTCCGCCATGGAAAAAAATGCAGCGCGTATCTGGGAGACGCTCTGGGTATTGAAATCCAGATTGATACAGGGACTGTGTGCCGCCCGGGTCAGCCACAACGGGTCAATGTAGTCCGGCCCTTTTTTGAACGGCCGGACGGCAACACCGCGTTCCCTGAGAGCGGCACAGATGCCGACCGCAACAATGGTTTTCCCGGAAGATTTGTGTGCGGCGGAGAGATAAAAACCGGGTTTCTGTTCAACGGGCATCATTCGGCTCATCCAGCGGCCGCGCATCATCCGGCAGGAAGGGTAAGACCCGCATTGCCAGCAGGCTGACCAGTATGGAAAAGGCCATCCCTCCCGCCCCCAGTGAAACTTCAGCGATACTGGGGCGATAGCTTGCAATCACACCATCGAAGAAGCCGCTGGAAACGACTTTTCCGGGAAACATCTCAAGAGGGTATGCCTGGCCCCCGATAATGATGACATAGAGCTGTGCAAAACCGCCGGCAATGATCAGGCTGCTCGCGGTCACCAGCCTGCCGGTTGACAAGGGTGCCGGATAAAACAGCAAACACAGCGGGACCAGGCTGCCAGCGATGACATGCCCTGCCCAGAACAAGGTGGTGTACCGGCCGCCCTCAACCAGTATGAATTGCTCAAACCCGTGATGTTCGGCCCCATACAATCCGGCCAGGTGGAACAGCATGGTAAAGAACAAGACCGCCACGGTAAACATTCCCGTCAGCCTTGCCAGTCTTTCCAGTACGGGCCGCTGACCCATGCCGGCAGACCGCCTGGACAGGGCACACAGGAAAAGTATAAAAAACGCAGTGCCCCAACTCAGGGACATCGCAATGAAAAGGGGGGCCATCAAGGCGGTGTCATAGGCCTGCCTGGCGACCAGAAACCCGAAGATCAGCCCGGTGCCCGTGGTCAGGACAATCCGCCATGTGAACGCCAAGGTGCCGGAGACTTTGGCAAACCGGTTCATGCGGGGCTCAAACATCATCCACAAATAGACCGACACGACGAGCAGGAAACCCGTGTACAGGAAAATATTCCAGGCAAAGACGGACTTGAAATTATAGTGGGTCATGGCAATGATCAGACGGTCTGGCCGCCCCAGGTCCAGCACCAGTACCAGCAGGCCGCCAAGCAACAGCGTGACCGCCAGCAGGCCCGACAGTCTTGCCCAGACCCGGTATTCCGTCTTGCCGAATACGGAAGACATCGAGGCAACGTTGAGCACCCCGGAAGCCGTGACGATCAGGAAAATGGCAAAGAGGTGGGGAACTCCCCACACCACCTGGTTGCTCATGCCCGTGATCCAATGCCCCTCGTGCTCCATATATCGTGCAAAACCCATTCCGTTGAGAACCACCAGGGAAAGCCCCGCAAGCACCATCCAGCAGGAGGTGCAACGGCAGTTCAGGGTGGTATAGGCGGGTCGGATCACACGCAATTTCAGGGCTGTCTACACACCATGGTAGCGAACCCCCGTATTGAGGTTGAGGTCGCTTCGAATCTGTGTCGTGGACTTTTCTTTCAACTGTCTGGACAGTTCGCTGTCGGGGTCATTCATGTCGCCAAACACCAGTGCCCGGTGGTCCTTGCTTTCACAGGCCTCCACACAGGCGGGGGTTCCTCCCCGGTCCACTCGGTGGGTGCAGAAATTGCAGGACTCAACCGTTCCTTTCCCCCTTGGCGTATGGGGGACCTGGTCTGTCAGGTTTTCGTGTATAAACGAACGGGCCTTGTACGGGCAGGCCAGCATGCAATACCGGCAACCGATGCAGGTGTGCTTGTCGACCAGCACCACACCATCTTGCCGTCGAAAGGACGCGCCGGTCGGACAGACATCGACGCAGGGTGCCGTTTCACAATGCTGGCACATCACGGGCAACGAAGATGTCTTGCCGGTGGCCTTGTCCTGGAGGTCCACCACCCGGATATACTGTGCATCCGTTTCCGCCCGGCCTTTTCCGTACAGGCCATGCTCCTGATTGCAGGCATCCACACAATCCGTGCATCCGCGGGCACATTTCGTCGCATCCACCAGCATGCCCCACCGAACCAGGTGATCCGTTGATCCGCCTTTTGAAGCGGCCACCGCCAGGTCCACCAGGCGTACACCCGGAGCCAGGGCGAGGAATGCCGCTCCCCCGGCTTTGAGCATCTTGCGTCGGTTCATGTTCGAGAGGCCCCGGACCTATTGCGTGGATGCGACGGCATTTCCAGGGGTCGCGGCATGGCACTCGAAGCAATCCATCTTCAACGCCGTATAGGCATGGCATTCTTCGCAGAACTCGCCCGGAGCGTTCACGGGGATATATTCACCCCGGACATTTTTCCGGGTGTGGCAGGACAGGCATCCCGTCAGACTGTGTTCGGCATCTCTTTGCCCGGCATACATGGTCCGGTCCCGCTGGTGAAACAGCATGGTCATATGTTCCCGGCGCATCACCTCCACCGGTCCCACACAGCTTTCGCCCTGGACCGCCCCGGGTATGGTCCGGTGAGATCCCGTCAATTTGTCGGATGCCATGGAAATCGTGATCAGACCCAACCCAATCCCGATCAGCAGGCATTGTCTGCGTGTGTACATGTGGTGTCCCAGATGACCCGGCTACTTGCCCAATCCCATGTCAATGTACCCGGTCGGACAGACATCCGCGCAAATATGGCAGCCAATACACTTGTTGTAATCCGTATCCACATACCGGCCCAGCGTGGATTGGTCCTTTTTCACCCGGAACACCGCGGTTTGCGGGCAATAGATCACACAGTTGTCGCACTCAAAACACATCCCGCAGCTCATGCATCGATTCGACTCCGCCACCGCCTGCTCTTCGCTCAGCGCCAGGTGCCGCTCTTCAAAATGCCCCAGAACCTCGTCGGCATCGGGAACCCTGGATTCCCGCTTGACCCGGTCCTCGTAGGGGAAATGCGCAAGGAACAGCTCATCGGACGGAATAATTTCGTGTGCGGACCGGTCTTCAAAATTGTGTACCGCAAATTCCGCCCCATCGGTGCCGCGCACCTGGGTATTGTCATAATCCGTCGGTGCCAGGCGGGCCTCATTGAGCTTGTTCAACAGGTTGAAATGATTGACATCCACTTTCGGCCGCCTGGACGGGTCGGTGCCAGACAGGTAACTGATCACACTGGCTGCGGCAATCGATGCCTGACCGATGGCCGTGGTCAGCAGGTGCGGACGCACAATGTCTCCGGCCACAAAGTGTTTTTCCCTGCCCGGGATACGGAAAAAGGCATCGGTATCGATAAACTGCCGGTCATTGCCGATTTCCTCAATCCCTTCGAGATCGCCGCCCTGTCCGATGGCCGATACGATCAGGTCGGCTTCCAACTCGAATTCCGTGCCTTCGATAGGCACCGGCACCCCTTTGTCATCCACCTCGCACCGGGCCATCTTGAGGCCCGTGGCACGGCCCGGTTCACCCATCAGGATTTCAACGGGCATCACTCCATCCACGATTCTCACGCCTTCGGTCGTGGCATCCGCCACTTCAACTTCTGTTGCCGTCATTTCCTTGCGCTTGAACAGCGAAGTCAGGACGACGTCCGACCCCTCCCGCGCGGCGGTCATGGCCGAATCATGGGCAGCATATCCGCCAATGACGGCCTCCGGGCGGTCTTTCTGGTTGATATCGTCAATTTTACCCAGTCGCCGGGCGACCGATACCACATCCACCGAGGTATCGCCGCCACCCACACAAACGACCTTCTCGGCGGTTACTTTCATATCGCCTTTGTTGAAGGCCTCCAGAAACGCCACGCCGCTGACGCAGTTGGACGCCTCCTTCCACCCGTCCAGAGGCAAGCCCCGCCCGCTCTGGCAGCCGATGGCCCAGATAACCGCATCATAGTCCTCTTCCAGCTGTGCAATGGAAATATCCGTTCCCACCCGGGTATTCAGCCTGACCTCGATCCCGCCCAGATCCAGGATTCTCTTGATTTCGTGATCCAGGATGTGCCTCGGTGTCCGGTACCCGGGGATACCAAAACGGAACATGCCGCCCAGTTCGGACTGTTTTTCGAACAGAACCGAACCGTAACCCCGGCGGCGCAACTGGTAAGCCGCCGCCAGTCCCGCGGGCCCGGTCCCAATGATCGCAATTTTATGGTTTTTCAGTGCGACCGGTTCGTCGAACCTGAAGTTTTCATCGAAAGCGGTGTCCCCGATGTACTGTTCTACCGCATTGATCCCGACAAATTCGTCCACATTGTTTCGATTGCAGCCGTCTTCACAGGGAGCTGGGCACACCCTGCCCATCATCGATGGAAACGGATTCGCATCCGTAGAACGGCGAAAGGCGTATTCCTGCCAGGTCATGTCTTCGGGGGGCTTCTCGATGCCACGAACGATCTGCAGCCATCCCCGGATATCCTCTCCAGAAGGGCAACTGCCCTGGCACGGCGGTGTCCGGTGGACATAGGTCGGGCATTTGTGGGAAGTGTCTTCGTTAAAGATGTTCTCCTGGTAGTTCCTCCATTTGAACGCGCCCTCTTCAAACTTCCTGAAAGTCAGGGGCTGTTCGTTGTCAGCAGGGGTACTCATGGGCAACTCCGGATAAGGGGGGCAAACCGTTCCGTGGAAAACAGGAACACCGTGAAAGGGCGGACCGGGAATGCTCCCGGGATTCCGCGGTACAACCGGCCCGGTCTGGCGCTCCGGCAACCGGATCGTTTTCGAGAGCGGGAAACCTGGGCAGCCATCATTTACTGCACCGTCTCCATGATCAAGGCATCTCCCACCAGCTGGTGCACACTGATCACCATGCTCATATCCATTCCGTACAGGGGAAGCACCCGGGAAAACTGGCTTTTGCAGATTGCACAGATCGCTGCCATATGCGTGACACCATGGTCTTCGATCACCTGCTGCAGGGCCTGCGCCCTCGGCATGGCGCCCTTGGTCCTGAGTTCCAGCAAATCATCGGTCAGCAAGCCGCCGCCGCCGCCGCAGCAAAACGTGTTTTCCCGAATGGTCTCTGCAGCCATGTCAACAAAATGATTGCTGCATGCCCGGATGATCGCTCTTGGGATCATGAACTGCCCTCCCGGCATATCCCCCATTCTCGACCCCCTGGACACGTTGCAGGAATCATGAAACGTAATGACTTTGTCGTCATGCACCGCAGGGTCGAATTTCAGTGCTCCCCGCTGAATCAGGTCGTAAGTCAGTTCACAGATATGCTGCGGAACGGGGTACTCCCGGTCCAGGAAATCAAGGGGACCGATCAGGCT
>WTGA01000144.1 GCA_011523765.1 Gammaproteobacteria bacterium | reverse complement strand
AACGGGTGGCAACCTTCGCGTGAAATGGGTGGCAACCTTCGCGTGAAATACACACTGTGGGAAGATAGCCGACCGGGCAGAGGCCTCGCTCACGGCACTGGAGCAAGCAGGGGCCTCGACCGCCCGGATGACCCGGATCCGCCATTTCCTGGGGCATACCCGCCGGCAGATGGACCTGATTGACCGCCGGCTGCTGCAGGGCGAGGTCATTCCCCACAACGAGAAGGTCTTCTCGGTGTTCGAGGAACATACCCGCTGGATCTCGAAGGGCAAGGCGGGTCGCCCGGTGGAACTCGGCGTCCCCCTGGCGATTGTCGAGGATCAATACCAGTTTGTTCTGGATCACAGGATTCTTTGGGACGGCGGCGACGTGGACGTGGCCGTTCCGCTGATCGAGTCCTGCCAGGCCGCGTATCCGGACCTGGCTGTGTGCAGTTTCGACCGGGGCTTTCACAGTCCTTCGAACCGCAAGCGTCTGGACGAATTGCTGGACCTGGCGGCGTTGCCGAAAAAGGGGCGCCTGAATGCGGCCGATCAGGAGCGGGAGACGGCCCCGGCCTTTGCCAAAGCCCGGAAACAGCATCCGGCCGTGGAATCGGCGATCAACCACCTGGAGCACCGTGGCCTGGACCGGGTGCGCACGAAAGGTGCCGAGGGCTTTGAGCGCACGGTGGGGTTGTCGATCCTTGCGGCGAACGTCCACCGGCTCGGCCGGCTGCTGCAGCAACAGGAACGAAAGCGTCACCGACTCCGCCTGGCGGCCTGACGCCCCTTTCCACCCGGTCCAGCCTGCCTCCGCCCCGACGGAGAGGGCCACCTGGGGTCCGGGGCATATAATCCCGCCGGATTCCCCCGAAAACCCTCCCAAATCAACCCGGTCGGACTGAACCTCTCCCGCCATTCGCCAGGCGGGAGACCTCAGAAATTGATTTCAGTCCTGCAGTCGCGCAGAATCAGGGGGTTTTCTGCCAGACACTAAATACATCGACAAGGCATGAGTTGGTTGTCCTTGCCCGTAAGAGCAAAGCTCGAGTGACACAGTTCAGAACAGACCGACCGACTGATTGGCGCCCCGGTCAGGTACATAACCCGAACGGAGTGCTTGACAGCCACTTCACGGATGCTTCGGCCTGGGAGTACATCGCAACCAAACTTGAGAACGAGCACCCGGTTGAAGTTGTGGAGTTAGATAAACCGCCTGGCGCAAAAGGCTATGTGATGAAAATTGACATCGAAACCGGCAAGTCCAAACTCTACATCAAGCTGCAGTTGGGATCCGGAAAAATCATAGGACGTAGTTTTCACTACTCTGAATACGAGAGTTGAGGGGCTTGGGAGATGAATTCAAAACGATCAAAGACCAGACGGCAGACAGTACAAACGAACCCCACGTGCCCATTGTGTGGTGGCGTGGAGGTCACTACCTCATGGACTTCCTTTGCATTCAATTATGGGTCCGGGGAGTCCATGGCAGAGCTGACGGAATCTATCCCCACGAGACTGTGCGTGGTCTGCAAGTTCGAGTATCTCGATGAAGAGGCTGAACGTTTGAAACACGATGCCGTATGTCGCCATCTTGGTGTACTGACCCCGACCGAAATACGACGCATCAGAAAGGAATACAATTTGACACGGGCGAAATTTGCTCAATTGACCGGGTTCGGCGAAGCATCCTTGAACCGCTGGGAGAACGGTCTGAGTATCCAGACGCACGCATACGACCAGTACCTGCGTCTCCTGCGGAACCCAAGCAACATACGGGAACTAGAGCTTAAGGGTTCTATTTCCGGCACCCCCTCACAGACTGCGGCCCTGCCCAGGGGGCGATTCCGTGCTCTGAATCTCACCGATAGCCTGCTGAAAGCACAAAAGAGCTTCCAATTGTGCAAGGTGGGGTAATGTTATGTACGTTACTACGTTCTATTCCTTCAAGGGCGGTGTGGGCCGCACGATGGCTCTGGTCAACACTGCCGTCAATCTCGCGATGGGCGGTCGTCGTGTGCTGGTCGTGGATTTCGATATTGAGGCACCCGGCCTTGATACCTTCGATGTGCTGAAGCCGCGGGAAGAAGTTCCTGGAGTCATTGATTTCGTCACCCAGTATCGGAAATCCGGGCAGTCCCCGGATGCCTCCGGTTTTATCGGTGAGTGCCCCCTTATTGGTGACCAGAACGGAAAGCTGTGGATCATGCCATCGGGCAGAAATGAAACCTACGCTGCGAATTTCAACCAGATTGACTGGAGTGACCTGTACGAAAAGCATGACGGATTTTTACTATTTGAGGACCTCAGGGCACAGTGGCAACAGATTCTGAAACCGGAATACGTGCTGATTGACTCCCGCACCGGGCACACGGACACGAGCGGGATCTGCACCCGACAGCTGCCAGATGCGGTTGTTGTATTGTTCTTTCCAAATGAACAGAACTTACGGGGATTGATCGACGTGGTCAGCGATATTCGTGACGAGAATGAAGGCTACAGAAAGAATATTGAACTCCACTTTGTGATGTCCAACGTACCGGACTTGGATGATGAAGACCAGATACTCGAAAACAAAATCAAGGCATTTCAGGAACGGCTCAACTTCCGGCAGGAGCCGATGGTAGTGCATCGATACGACAGTCTGTCCCTATTGAACCAAGTCGTTTTTTCGAAGGACCGTCCGAAAAGCCGACTGGCGAACGAGTACAGAAAAATTGTCCATGAAATATCCGTGCGCAACTGGAATGATCGGGACGGAGCACTGGAATATATCCGACGGGTAGACAAACCATGGAGATGGAAAGAGAGCGATTCGATACTAAGGCAGGAGAAGATGCTTGACAAGATCGAACAGGCGCATCCCACTGATGGAGAAGTCCTGTTCCGATTGGGTGAACTCAAAGAATCCCATCGTGATTTGGAGTCAGCGTTATTGTTGATCAACCGGGCCATTGATGCTGGGTACGACAGACCAGCGGCTTTTCTGAAACGCTCAAGAATCCGCGAACAAGACCAGGATTCGGATGGAGCAAACGAAGATGCATGGCGTTTGCTGAAGCTGCAAAATATTCCGCCGCCCATGGTTAGAGAAGCAATCTCCCGGCTGATGCGCATGGAGGCACCTGAAAAGAAAGAAATAATAAAATGTTCTGCAGTATTGTCGCTGAACATCGAGGACAAGATATGGTTGGCCAATGCGCTCAATCGCTCCAAAGACGATGTGCTGCTCGGTGTGCGCCTCTTTGAGCAGATTCTCGATGTGAATGAACTGTCGGAAACACACCGCGACTCAGTGAGATGCCAGTTGGGACTGTCGTATATGAGGCTTGGCAGATGTTTAGAGGCAAAAAGCATGTTTCGAAGGGAGGGCGAAAAATTAGCCGATATGGATATTCAAGATGCATTCAACTATGCCATGGCAGAATGGGGTGTCAGCGGGACAATAGAAACGGATTTATTCCAGTGTGTCGTGAAGCTGGATCGCTCGAATCCCAACGAGGATGCGAATCCAAATTATCTCCAATGCATGGCAATTGCCTGCTGGGCATCAGGTGATCATGGCACGGCTCTTGACTACGCAAAACGAACACAACACGCAGTCAACAGCTTTCCCGGTCGGACAGAGTTCAGTGCCTGGCGCTATCAGCAGGTCAGTTTAGAAATCTTCGCGGCTGACCTGGATGAAATCCTGTCCTTGATCGAGGGTCGTGGTTCCCCTGTGCCTAAGTTTATGTCTGTGACAGGAAACACACCCATCAACGTCTAAGAGGCTGTCCGTAAACCTGAATGACAGCGAATTGGGCCGAAAAATCCTTCACAGACCCGCTGACCTCTAAACCAATCTTTACAGACAGAAATAGTGGGCGGCAACTTGCTGGATACTGAAGTTACCTGCCGTCCCTGCCAACGAAGGGAAGCCGGATAGCAGAGTTGCGACGCAGACAATCATCCATGTCTGCACCCAGATGGTCCGGGTAGTGGCTGGGCAAGTATTTCCCGGGCCCGTCGTCTGACCATCTCCCGCATCTCCTTTCCACCCTCCTCTTCCCACTCGGCGGGCGTTCGCCGGTCCCGCGATGTCCGGGCAGAGAAAATCGCACTTCATCCTTGCCGGCGTTTCCCGCTCCTCCAAAAAGTGCCCGACCGACCGGACCTCCCGGTCAATCGCCTCGGCGGACAGTGAATCGACGTCCATCTCCAGAGGGCGAAGTGAACTCAGGATACCACCCAGCATATCGTTGTCGACCACGTAACTTTCCAGGGCACACCCCAACAGGCTGGCCTGCATCCCGCAGGCCTGGGTGATCAGGTTGCTTCCCGCATGCGTGGCCAGGCAAACAGACAGGAATTTTTCATACCTGCTTTGCGCCTCCGCAATCTTGCGGTCGATCGTGCCCGCGATGGATACGTTGGGCAGATCATAGAACTGCCATCTATGTCGTTGCCGCCATCACTACCGCCTGCTCGCTTCCACCGCTGCTCATCCCGCCGGTACGCAGGGCAGCAATCATGGACTTGGGCCCGAAGATGACTTTCGCTTCGGGATTGACCAACCATGCAAAAATTTCCCCGGCCAATGCCTCTGCCATCGACCGCACCACGGCTCCCGCCAGGCTCACCGGCGAGGAGGCCCCCATCTGGCCGAACACATTGGCCTGGACGGGGCTGCCATGTCGGGTCGTCTGTTCCAGCACGGCAAAGGCCTCTTCCGCAATCCGCAGGGGCGGAGTGAAATGGTTGATGTTGAATGACCGGAACAGCCGGTCACGAAACGCGTCTCCGGAAACTGCATTCGCGAAACACATCTCAGCGATTTCCCGGACATGTGCGCCGACCGAGGCCGGCACGCTAACATGCTTGCCCGTTCCGGCCAGGCAGGCATCGGCGGTATTGATATCCAGGGTTTTCAGGTCCGGCATATCCGTCGCGACGGGGGAACGGCTGAAAAAGTAGACATTCGAAGGGTATCTACCAGACGACAGGCATCGTACAGGTCCTCCAGTGCGGACGCACGGTAACGGCTGGTCTCGAGGTCCAGGATGCTTGGGGATGCCCCTCCGAACCCCATGTGCGCATTTTGCCCGACAGTTGCATTCCATGCGCCGGAACTTGCCCGTGCAGCCGGAAACCCCGTTGAAATCCATCCAGCACCTCCTCGACCAATTTGGCTGGAAACAGGAGCCGGCCTTCCTCCATCAACCTCCCCTGCCCGGGTGACCCGGTCAATCACGCTCACAGGGACCTTGGACAACCCCGTGTTCTCCAGCACAGTCAGGATCGTTTCATGGATTTTCCGGATATCGGGGTCACTGAGCGGGCGGTACCGCCCACCGGGCATGCCTGCCCAGACCGGAGGTGCCGGTGCCGATTCTTCCGGTCCCCGGCCTGCGGAGTGCAGTTTCCGGCGTCAGCCTGTCCGCCTGGAACCTCTTTTCGATTTCCCCGGATGGCTGGTCATCAGACGCGATGTGCTCTCTTGCAGACCGGCGGAATCAGGTGGTCACACGGGAAAAGCCGCCGGATACCCTCTGGTGGTTGTTCGTCATGGCTGGAAATCCGGAACTCTCTCGATGAATAAAACCGCCACGATGACTGGATGCCGGCCGGGATGTCTTCCGGGACGGTTCCACCGGCATCACCTGTCGGGTCCGGGCCCGGGCTGCCCTTTATACACAAGTCTTGTCCGGGCGCAGCTGTTGATACAATCCCAACCGGCCGAGTCTTTCATAAGTCT
>WTGA01000105.1 GCA_011523765.1 Gammaproteobacteria bacterium | reverse complement strand
CGACCGGAACACTCAGGCATTGATTTCAATCGTCCTGCCGTTCGAAATCAGGGGGGTTTTCTCCCAGACACTAGATAGGAGAATCTGACCCTCTGGATGAATGAAGAGGTGAACTATCTGATGGACTATTTGTCGTGACAGCTCAGGAAAGAAAAACGCCACCTGAGATGAAATCACACCGGAATACTGCCTGATGCAACGGTCTTCCTTTGGGTATACTTGCCGACAGAAAAAAGATTCCCCTTGGAGGAAGAAAATTGAAACTCATTAAAGTGCAGGTCACAAATTTTCGCTCAATAGACGATAGTGGGATTTTTGATATCGGAGACCTTACCTGTCTGGTCGGAAAAAATGAAGCCGGGAAAACCGCAATTCTAAGCGCGATCCACGGCATATCCCCGACCGACCAATTCTCGTATGACCGTACTCGGGATTACCCGCGCCGTTTTTTAAATAAATTCGATGAGCGTCATCCTTCCGGGGAATCACCGGTTGCCCGTACCTGGTGGGCACTTGATGACGACGATACTAGAGCTGTTGAGGATGTGCTGGGAGAGGGTGCGCTCACTGGTCCGGAAGTTCAGGTAACCAGCTATATCGATTCTGTTAATCGATGGGAAGTTCCTGTTGATGAGAAGAAATGCATTCAATACCTGGCAGATGGGTCAGGATTGTCAAATGAGGAGAAGTCAGTTTTCACGGATTCCGACACAACAAAAAGCGTATTCAATGTTTTAAATGAACTGGATGAAAGGAGTGAGGCCCAACAGTCGTTGATGGATAAACTCTCCGAGTTTAGAGAAGGTACTGCTTCCCTTGCTGCCATTGATATATTACGCAATCGCAGACCAGATTTTTATTATACATCCCATTTTGAAAGAATGTCCGGCGAACTCTCTCTCGATCAACTGTTAGAGGACGAGCAAAACGACCAGGTTTCATCGGGAGACCAAATTTTCCTGGATTTTCTGGAGTATGCCGGAACAACTGTTGAAGAACTGCGTGGTGCAACAAAGCTTGAAGATTTAATTGCCCAATGCGAAGGAGCATCAAACGATATTACGGATGAAATATTTGAATTCTGGAGTCAGAACGAAGCCCTCTCTGTCAAAATTACGCAGAATGAAGGCGGAGATGAAGACCCCCCTCCATTTAACAGCGGAAGGGTAGTAAAGATCAGAATAGAAAACAGCCATCATCGAGTTACTGTGCCGCTATCCGAACGAAGTGCGGGGTTCATATGGTTTTTCTCCTTTCTGTCTCAATTCAAACAGCTTAAGAAACAAACGGGGGATGCGATAATCTTGCTTGATGAACCCGGGCTGACTTTACATGGCAAGGCCCAATCTGACTTGCTCCGGTACATTGTGGACAGAATTCTTCCGGAGCATCAGGTGATTTACACAACACACTCTCCGTTTATGGTTCCGGCACAACGACTGGCAGATATCCGAATCGTTGAAGATGTTGTTGACTTGACCAATCCCCGCAGGCCGGTTGTAGAAGGCACCAAGGTTTCTGCTGACATTCTTTCTGTGGACAAAGAGACATTGTTCCCGCTTCAGGCTCATCTTGGGTATGAAATCACCCAATCCCTGTTTATTGGGGAAAACTGTCTTCTGGTTGAAGGGCCTTCAGACGTTGTGTATCTTCAGGTCATGTCCCAAGCCCTGAAATCAAGAGGACGGGGATATTTGGATATGCGGTGGACGGTATGTCCAACGGGAGGGCTTGACAAGATCATGCCATTTGCCAGCCTGTTCAAAGGGAACAATCTTAACATTGCTGTACTTTGCGACTACGGCAAGGGAGGCAAGTCAAAAGTCGAACGTTTGAGAGCAAGTCAAATCCTGAATACAGATCATATCCTCACGGCTGCCGATTTTTCTGGTAAAGATGAAAGCGATATTGAAGACCTCTTCTCACCGGAATTCTACTGCAATCTGGTAAACGCTTCGTTAGGTTTGCAGGCCGAAAACAGACTTACCCCCCATTCAATTTCTGATGCGGGCCCAAATACCGAAAGAATAGTGAAGCAGGCAGAAGCTGCCTGTTGCGTTCTTCCACCAGATATTCCGGAGTTCGGCCACTTCGTCCCTGCGGACTGGCTTTTGCGTCATCCGGAACTGTTGGATGGTGATGACGCATGCATCAGTGAATCTCTGGATAGATTTGAACGGGTTTTTACGGCTTTAAACCAATTCCTCTCGTAAAACGGTCCTCGTCTGTTCCACAATATTCTCAATAACACAATACAGAGATTTTTTGCCATGGTGCATCCGGAGTTGTTTCATTACACGTCGGTCTCGGCGATGAAAAAAATACTCGATAGCAATACACTCTGGGCAACCCGTATAACTCACCTGAACGATTCCTCGGAAATGAAATTGGTCTGGCCACGGATTGAAAAGTACTGTGTATGTTATCTGAATAAATATCTTCATCACCACCAACAGAACCCGGTGGCCAAAAAGACACTTGATGATGCAGACGGGATAGCGGAACTTGCGAAAAAGGACGGTGCGACGATTGTAAGAACGATAAGCGACGTAGTATTAGGCCGCTCGCCAGTATCAGAACCGCCGTTTGTAGTTTCATTCACGACCCATGGCAGCAAGACTGGTCCGGACAAATACCACCGCTCGCATGGCATGCTCAGTCAATGGAGAGGATACGGTAGCGATGCGGGCGTTGCGCTGGTATTCGACAGGAAGAAAATTGAAGAACTGCTGGAACAGGAGGGTCAGCGATTCGATTTCTGGCCCTGCCTTATAGATGATGCTGTTTATGACAAGGAGGGGCTGGATATAGAAAAGCAGTTCCCGGAATTACACCAAGCATTACAAGCATTAGGGGAGTTGATTGAAGCTTTCGGACAAGATGATGGTCAGACAATCTCGCAAATACTTAACAAAAATGTTTTACCAAAATGTGTGTCAGCCGCCGGAAGGTTCAAACACAAGGCTTTTTATGAAGAACAAGAGTGCCGGATTATCGTTGGGGTGTTGCCGAAGCCTGCGAGTGATTCTTCCAATTTTCAGGAAAGCCTGACAAATAAAAAGTCTAAGCAGATTCATCACAGGGCAGGTAATTGCGGTGCGATCCCTTACATTCGCCTGTTTGAAAACCCCGGTAATTTGCCTATCACCCGAATCATCGTGGGACCACACCGAAACCAGCTTGCACACCTGGAAGAAGTCCAGGAATTGACTCGTACCAGAAGGATCAAGGTGGAAAAGTCAGAGATACCGTATGTTGGGAGTACCTGACAACACCGCCATCAATTGTCTATACCCACCTTTGGCTTATTTGCCCGTATGATAAAGCACGAGTTACGATCGACATGGAAAATTTTGATCCATCTTTCTCGCTATATCAATAACATAGAAAAATTTGGTTTCCCGTTCAAGCCTCGTCTACTCTGACGTTTTGTCCGGGGAATCTGGGAAATAGCGATAATATTTTCAAGAGTTCTGTTGTATATTGCAAATGGTCAACAATACTCATCATTGGACGAGACCGGTGAAAATCTGTTACAGCAAACGCAAGTAGGGAAAAGATGACGATGCAAGTATTTGTGGCATTCAACATTTCTGAACCGGATGTGGTACATGAGAAGATCGTCGAGCATTATGCAGACAATTATTTGGATGCCGGGCACGAAAGCTTCTTTATCGCAACTGGTGGAGAGACTACGCGGCAGTTGGCCTCAAAGATCGGTCTCGGAGATGATCCTGTGGCTTCTGGGATTGTGATACCTGTAACTTCCTACTGGGGTCGGTATAACCGGGATATCTGGGAATGGATCAATGTGAAACAGAGTGCCAATGGAGGGTAACCACAACGATAGCCCAGACGATTCGGGGCCCAGAAGCCCAACATCGCCTGACCCAGTTCCGAACGAGAGCTGGGTATTAAATGGTATCAATCGGTTGGATGACAAGTTTGACCGATTAGAGAGAAAAATCGATGAGAAACTGGATAATAAATTCAAGAGTTTAGACGATAGACTGCGGCAGGTTGAAAGAAAAATATATGCCTTTATAGGCGGAGGGCTGGTACTGGTTTTATATTTGGGATTTTTCAGTGGGGAACAGCAAATTTTGATATCTCAATCACCCCGCAAGATACAATAGAAAATTCCGAAAGGAACCCCCCGTGAATTTATGATTCGATCTGTTTGAAGTGCTGGGATATTAATTGGCTTGAACGGGTAATGGGCACTTTTCGTTACCAAACCGTAATCGTACGAGAAGAATAGTGCTCAGTCGAGACCCGAACAGCGAACGCCGTCCGGCCGATTTGGGTGCGTGGGGTTTGGTGGCTCACACAGCGAAAGGGATGTCATGAGTAAGCCGGGAGTTCGTGGAGTGAGGGGAGAGTTCCAGAAGATTGTGGAGACCCTCATGCGAACGTTGCTGGAGGAGCATCCCACACTTCTGGAAAAGAAAGAGATCGTCAGCCTGATGGACGCGGAGTATTGCAAGGACGTGCTCGGTCTGAGCCTCCCGAACCTTGCGCTTCTGCGTCATCGGAACCAAGGGCGCATGATTCAGGGTCACGGCCGGTACTGGGAGCATGTGTACGCTGACGAGTTCTTCGTGTGCTCGCAGTGGTGGAAGGAGCATCACCGAGCCAACGCCCGTGCCCTGTCGAAGTTCGTGTCCGCGCTCGCGCGGAGGAAGCCGGAGCACGCTGGTTCTCGGACGCTCCTGCGATATGTCGAGGCGTTCGACCGTTACGCTGCCGGCGGCAAAGCCGACTCGACTCCCGTTTCTACCAAGCGAGTGCCGCAAGTGCGGCCACCCCGACGACAGGGTGCAGACTGGCCGGCGTGGCCGGCGCCGAGCGACGAGGATTTGCGTGAGCTTGCTCGAGCGATGACACCGTTCGTGCGTTTCCTCGATCCCGGCATCGTCTACGCTGTCGTCGAGGACAATCGCCGCATGGGGGCGGACTGGTCTTCCCGGCTTGAGGTGCTCGGCATCGATCCCGCCATCTATCTGTGGGAAGGCTCGCCCTGCGTTTTCCCGGGCGTTCGTCGGTACGCCGGAAGCACGGAGATTGCGGTGTTCCGGCAACGGGCTACGGCGGACGAAGCCCCGCCGCAATGCCTTGCGCTCGACGACAACGACTACCCGAAGCATTTGTGGGCGTTTGCCTTTACCGGCAAGCCGTTTCGCAAGCGCGGGCCGGGCGGCTACCAGCTTGCGCACCTCCTTGACCACAAGGAATACGGGAACCGCTGGCGCGAGGAGTTGGATATCCCGCCGGATGCCAAAGAGCCGGTACTGCCGTACGGGTTGTTCACGAGCGCGGCGAACTCGGCTTATGTGCCAGGTGCTCTGAGGTCCGCGGACTTCTCGCCCAAGCTGCGGAGTCTGATTCAGAGGCGGGCACTGCAACTCTACGGCAACATATGCCGCATCGTTCCGTCTCCCCTTTCGGTAAAACCCTGCGAAGACCAGAAATGGTCTCTCGATAATTTCCAGTGGAGCAGGCCCGTGGGTGGCATGGACAACGTTCCTGGCTTTCTGGAGTTCCGTCGCGCGCGCTTGGGGGAACTTTTCGACAAACGGTATGCAGCGCTTCGGAATGACTGACAGGACTCATCCAGAACCACAAGCGCGGCTGTCGCTGCCGGGCAGATCATTCCCTTTGTTTCTCCTGTGCGAGGCCGTCGGGTTGTCGGGCGGATGTTCCCGGTACACGACGGCTCCAGGCCTTCGGTTTGCCGAAGCCGCCATCATTGCGCCGTTCAGGTATTTTTCCATCGTTGCCGGCACGGTTTTGGATCTTTCATCCGCCCGGAATGGCCGGATTCCGTGACGGTTACGGGGGTCTTGGTATCATGCCATGCGGGATTTCTTGATCCATCTCGAAGTCAGGTTGGTGTGTGCCAGGGAAGAGAAATGCCGGATGCGCAGGTTTCAGGGACTGCAGGCCTGGAACACTTGCCATTGAAATTCAGCAAAACAGTGTCATATTCCATGGAAGAAGGTTTATGATCGAGTCCCATGAAGAATGTCCAGTCATCAATCCAGGAAAAGCTGGAAAACCTGAGCCCGGTGCATACCGATGTCATCAACGAGAGCTTTATGCACAATGTCCCCGAAGGTTCGGAGACCCATTTCAAGGTGACCGTGGTTACCGAGCAATTCCGAGGCAAGATGCAGGTTGCCCGGCACCGGATGGTGAACGCTCTGTTGGCGGATGAAATCGCCGGGCCGGTCCATGCCCTGTCTTTGCATACCATGACCCCGGATGAATGGTTCGAGAAAGGAGGACGGGTTCCGGACTCTCCGGAATGCCGGGGTGGAAAGCGTGGTGGTGACAGCAAACGCCCGCCAAACGGGAACACCCGGTAATCAACTGAAGCGAATAGCGTTATGGCGTGGTGGGGAAAAGTAGCGGGCGGAACCTTTGGGTTCATGCTCGGTGGGCCGATCGGGGCGTTGCTGGGTGCCGTTCTGGGTCACAAACTGGACGCCGGATATTCCCGGTTGGGCACCGGGCAGCATGCTTTACCCGGAGAACAGGAACGGGTCCAGGCCGCTTTCTTTGCGGCGACTTTCTCTGTCATGGGCCATGTTGCCAAGGCGGACGGGCGGGTGTCAGCCCATGAGATTTCCCTAGCCCAGCAACTGATGGCACAGATGCGGCTTGATCCGGACCAGAAAGCGGCCGCGATGACACTGTTCAACCGGGGAAAGGAAGCCGATTTCGATCTGGCCAGTGTCCTGAACCAATTTCGCAGGGAATGCCATCGCCGGACGACGCTGATCCAGATGTTCATTGAAATCCAGGTACAGGCAGCGTTTGCGGATGGCAGGATCGACCCGCAGGAAAGTTCCATTCTGGGTCGCTGTGCGGAAGTCATGGGGGTCCATTCATCCGAATTGGATCGGATCATCGAGATGGTCCGGGGCGGCAGGTCCGCACAGCGGAGCGATGGGAATTTGAGCGTCGAGGATGCCTACAAGGTCCTGGGAGTGAATCCCGGGACGCCTTTGCCGGAGATCAAGAAGGCTTACCGACGGCTGTTGAGCCGGCATCATCCCGACAAGCTGGTTTCCAAGGGCCTGCCGGAGGAGATGGTGAAACTGGCCAATCAGAAAACCCACGAAATACAAATGGCCTGGAAGCGCATCCAGGCCTCCGGTGCATAACGGGAGAATCCCGTCCCTGCCCGATTCGTTCTGTTCCGCTGCATGGCCTGAAACCATCGAATTTTCCCTGCGGCAAGCCCGCTTTTGTTGTATCATCGCGCCCGCCTTGAAAATGCGGGTATGGAAGACATCATTTTGAAACCTGTATGGACCAATCACGAAGCAATCACCATGAAAAACCTGTCGAAATATAGAAACATTGGTATTTTCGCCCATGTCGATGCGGGGAAAACCACGACCACGGAAAGGATTTTGAGCCTGACCGGGAAAATCCACCGGATCGGGGAGGTGCACGATGGGGAGGCGACCACTGATTTCATGGACCAGGAGCGAGAGCGCGGAATTACCATCCAATCCGCCGCGGTCAGTACGTTTTGGGAGGACCACCGTCTGAATATTATTGATACGCCCGGTCACGTGGATTTCACCATCGAGGTCTACCGGTCGCTGAAAGTGCTGGATGGAGGCGTGGGGGTATTTTGCGGGTCCGGCGGGGTGGAGCCCCAGTCGGAGACGAACTGGCGGTATGCCAACGATTCGGAAGTTGCGCGGATTGTCTTTGTCAACAAGCTGGACCGGGTGGGAGCTGATTTCTTCCGGGTGGTGGAACAGATCAAGACCCTGCTGGGAGCGAAGCCGCTGGTGCTGACGCTTCCCATCGGCATTGAAGACGGGTTCACCGGGGTGGTGGATATCCTGACACGTAAGGCATGGGTCTGGGATGGTTCCGGAGACCCGGAGAACTATCACCTGGAAGAGGTTCCGGAAAACATGGCGGACCAGGTCGAGGCCTACCGGCAGGAACTGGTCGAGATGGCACTGGAACATGACGACGACGCCATGGAGCAATACCTGGAAGGGGCGGAGCCGGACTTGGATACGCTCAAGGCCTGTATTCGCAAAGGGACCATTTCACTGGATTTCTTCCCGACCTTGTGCGGGTCGGCATTCAAGAACAAGGGTGTCCAGCTTGTGCTCAATGCCATCGTGGATTATTTGCCCAATCCGATGGAGGTCCAGCCCCAGGCGGAAGTGGACCTGGAGGGCAATGAAACCGGTGAGATGGCGGTGGTGGATGTCAGGAAGCCCTTTCGGGCCCTGGCATTCAAGATCATGGACGACCGCTATGGGGCATTGACGTTTCTGCGGGTGTACTCGGGCAGGATCGACAAGGGTTCGACCGTGCTGAATACGGCAACCGGCAAGACCGAGCGCATTGGCCGGATCGTGGAAATGCATGCGGACTCCAGGGCAGAACTGAATACCGCCCAGGCGGGTGACATTGTGGCGGTGCTGGGGATGAAAAATGTCAAGACCGGCAACACCCTGTGTGATCCGAATCATCCGGCCTCCCTGGAACCCATGGTGTTTCCGGACCCGGTGATTTCCATGGCGGTCTCGCCGAAAGACAAGAGTGCCTCGGAAAAAATGGGGGTCGCCCTGGGAAAGATGGTCAGTGAAGATCCCTCCTTTCATGTCACCACGGACCAGGACAGTGGCGAAACGATCCTGATGGGGATGGGTGAACTGCACCTTGATATCAAAGTGGATTTGTTGAGACGAACCCATGGGGTGGCCGTGGAGGTGGGGAAGCCCCAGGTTGCCTACCGCGAAACCATTACCCGGCGGGTGGAAGACATCTATATCCACAAGAAACAGACCGGTGGGGCAGGACAGTTCGGCCGTATCGATTATGTGATCGAGCCCGGTGAGAAAGGTTCGGGCTATGTATTCGAGTCCAAGGTGACCGGCGGAAATGTTCCCCGTGAATATTGGCCGGCAGTGGACAAGGGATTCCGGAATTGCATGGAAGTCGGGGTGTTGGCCGGGTACCCCTGTATTGACGTAAAGGTGATTCTTCTGGACGGGGCCTACCATGCGGTGGATTCTTCTGCCGTCGCATTCGAACTGGCCGCAAGAGCGGCCTACCGACAGTCCATGATCAAGGCTGACCCCCAGTTGCTTGAGCCCATCATGAAAGTGGATGTGTTTACTCCTGAAGAACATGTCGGCGATGTGATCGGTGACCTGAACCGCCGGCGTGGCATGATCAAGGCGCAGGAAGCCGGACCCACGGGGGTCCGGATCAAGGGGGATTTGCCGCTGGCCGACATGTTTGGATATATTGGCGACCTGCGTACCATTACCTCCGGACGGGGCCAGTTCTCAATGGAATTCTCGCACTACATGCCCTGCCCCAAAACGGTCGCCGAGATGGTGATCAGGGAAGTGCTGGCCCGAAACGCCGCCTGATTCTCCGGGCCCGTCCGGCGAAAGCCCGGTCCGCGGCGGGTTCGGCCAACCGTCACGAATCGGCGGCAGGCCGTGCGTTCAGGGGCGGATGGAGGCCGCTGCCCTGCGAATTTTCTCCAGATTCCCTGCTGCCGCCTGTTTCAGCAGCAGGGTATCGGCATCTCCCAGGATCAGGTTGTGCCCGTCCTGGTATTGCTGTTTCAATGAACATCCCGGGACCGGTACGATTCCCAGGAATTTCCCGGCGGTCTGCACGGCTCCAATGATCCGGGCATAGGCATCCCGGTATTCCGGTGATTCGAAATTCCCGATTGCTCCCAGGGAGGCCGAGAGGTCGGACGGGCCGATAAAACACATGTCGATCCCCTCCACCTGGACGATTTGTTCAATATTCCTGACCGCCTGCCTGCTTTCAATCTGGATGATGAGCAGAAAGTCCTCGGCCATGAACCGCAGGTAGTCCTCCACATCCGTACCATAATCCGTGGCACGTATGATCCCGGGTGCGGCACCCCGCAGCCCATCCGGTCCGTAGCGACAGGCGTTCACCACCTGCCGGGCCTCATCGGCAGTCCGGATATTGGGGACCATGATGCCCTCCGGGCCGATGTCCAGGGTCCGCTTGATATCGACGAGATCGCTGGAGCCAACCCGGACCATGGGGGCACAGGGGAAAGCCCGGATGGCCTGCATCACCGACAGGGCATCCGCATAGGACCCCGGCCCGTGTTCCAGGTCGATGAACGCGATATCATAGCCGCTCATGGCGATAATCTCTGATGCCACGGGGTGATACATCTCGATCCAGCATCCATTCAGTCTTTCCCCGGCCGCCAGCCGTTGCTTGATGTGATGGTGTTTCATTTTCCGGTCATTTCGTTTGGGGGATGCAATATAGCAGTGAACCCGCCTGTTTTCACCCCGTTTGCGGCTCTGCCGGCCAGGGCCTGGCCGTTGAAGTCGGGATGCCGGGTCGGTCCTCTTCCGTTTCCGGTGCGGTTATTCGCAAGAATGGGCTTGATTCCGGGTTGCCAGTAGAATATCTTGGGCAATCAAAGCGGTATTCCGGAATTTCGAAGCCGATGGGTTGGGGGACTCCCTCCCATGCTGCTGGCCGGTCAGTTCCCGCCGTTTGAATCTGCTCAAAGGTCGAACTGGCCGCGCACTGGAAAGCGAACAGTCGAATTTTCGTGTGCGGCACTGGGATATTGAATGTATCCGGTTCGATGGACCCAAACAAGGTATCACTATGAAAACAGTATCAACCATGGCTTCGTCCAGGCATGAAGAGCAGGAGTGGAGGGTCCGGCAGGACCTGGCCGCCTGTTACCGTGCATTTGTCCACTATGGCTGGACCGACCTGATCTATACCCATTTGAGCGCTAGAGTACCGGGGCACCCGGACCAGTATCTGATCAACCCGTATGGCCTGCTATTTCACGAAATCACGGCCAGCAACCTGATCAAAGTGGATTTTGACGGACAGGTGGTCCAGGGAGAGTATCCCTATAATGACGCGGGTCACGCCATCCACACCGCGGTCTTGAAAGCCCGGCCGGATATCCAGTGTGTCCTGCACAGCCATACCCGGGCCGGGATGGCCGTGTCCTGCATGGAGGGAGGGTTGTTGCCATTGACCCAGCAGGCCAATGAAATCGGCGGGATTGTCGGTTACCACCCCTATGACCTGGTCACGGACAATGAACAGGAGTGCCGGAAGCTGGGGGCGGACATGGCAGACAAGTGGGCGATGATCATGCATAACCACGGGCTCCTGTCGGCCGGGCGCTCCGTTGGCGAGGCGTTTTACCATCTGTATACCCTTGAAAACGCATGCAAGGTACAGGTGGACGTGATGGCATCCGGAGCCCGAATCATTGTCCCGGCGGAGGAAGTTGTCCAGGGCCTGAACCGGTATGGACGGCCGCCAGCCGAAGCACCGGCCGATTTCGTGGACCGGGCCTGGTGCGCAGTGGTCCGTCTCATGGATGAAAAGGATGCCTCCTACCGAAAATAGGTCCGGATGGGCGTACAACACGGTCTTGACTGCCTGCCGCCGGCGCATTCCAGCCAACAGGGCGGGAGTTTCGTGGTCCGTCATGATGATCGGGAGTTGCCATGACCAGTCTTTCTTTTGATTTTTCCGGAAAATCCGTGCTGGTTACCGGAGGAACGTCCGGGATTGGAGAGGCGGTTGCCCGAACATTTTCTGTCTCCGGGGCCGATGTGGTCATTACCGGAAGAAGCCGGGAGAAGGGAAGAAAAATCCTGGAGGACCTGCAGGACAACCCGGGGCAGTCACATTTCATTTCCGGGGACATTGCCGACAGCCGATTCTGCAGGCGGCTCATTGACCAGGCCTGCGACCTGCTGGATGGGCTGGATATCGTCGTGAACAGCGCCGGGGTGATTCACCATGCCAATGCCGAACAAACGAGCGATGCCATCTGGCACGAAACCATGGATGTGAATGTGAACGGGACCTTCTATACCTGCCGCGCAGCCCTTGGAAAAATGAAGGGCCGGGGCGGGGTGATCATCAATCTTGCTTCCGATGCGGGCCTGACCGCCAGTTCGAACCTGACGGCCTACAATGCCAGCAAAGGGGCGGTGATCCAGATGTCGCGTTCCATGGCCCGGGATTATGGCCGGGACAATATCCGTGTGATCCCGGTCTGCCCGGGTGATGTGGATACCCCCATGCTGCGCGGAGAGTTTGTACAACGCGGAATCGATGCGGAAACCGGGTTGAAACAGTCCGCCGAAAGCGTCCCGTTGAATCGGGTTTGCACCGCGGAGGAAGTGGCCCACCTGGTGTTGTATGCGGCCAGTGATTCGGCTGGATTCATGAGTGGCTACCCGTTGGTGCTGGATGCGGCAAACCGGGCCTGACTGAATCGTCCCTTCGATTCATCCATGATCGTTGTAGTCGGGTTCGTGGTCCGGATATCTTTTCAAATGAGACGGGCAAGACCGCCCCAGAGGAAGTCGCTCTGCAGACATAAAATTATTCTAAAACAAATTCTTATTAAATTATATTAAACAAGATTATCAGGATATGAAAGAGACATACAGTTGGGTGCCGTGGTTCCGGAGTCTGGCGAAAAGTATAGCAGAAAATGGACACACAGACTTGGTTGAAAAGGTGAAACAGGTCAGTGATTGGGCCGGAAAAGCGACTCCCGCCTTACTGAGATATGGCGAGGAAAATATTGATCCATTTTCTTTTTTTTATTTCCTGGCTTCAAAAAATACCACCAATCAATGGAAAATCGTCTACCCAAATGTTAGCCAGGTATTTGGGATTGAAGGGAAGTTCCCAGAATCAAACGAACACTTCATTTTTCCCGTCCCTGCTTACGGCAGTGTATTGTTTCATCAGAACTACGAATTCAATCCCGATTTATTGTGGAAATTGTTTCAGCAGGCAGTATCGGGTCAATTGGAAACAATAGCAGGGAACTTTGAGGACGCTTTGAAGATGAAGGGAGTGGGGGTACATAAACTGACACAATGCCTTTTTTTGATCAACCCAAAATGTTTTCTTCCTCTTGAAGCGCTGTATCCAGACTACAACTACAACTACAAGGGACTGAAAAAGAAAATAGAAGACAATGGCTGGAATGCCTACAGCGAGGCAATGGCCGTTACCAGGAGCTGTTTCCCGGAATGTGAAGACTATGCGTTAAACAGGGTTTTATATCACTTGCGGGGCGGTAAAATTGCCGTGGGAAAAAACTTTTTTCAGGTCAGCACGGAAGTGGACGGTTTGGATCATTGGCAGGAATTCCGGGACGATCACTGGGTGCGTGTTGGCGAGGAATATCCCGATCTCGCCAAACCTGGGCGAGGGGATATCATTCTGGCCAGGTCCGGCCGTGAAAATGGAAAGGGAATCGGGATTGTCTGGAAAAATGACTTCCATCCGGGCGGGTATTACCCCGAAGGGAGGATCCATGTCCTGTGGATCAACAAATCGGAGAATACGTTACGCGGGAGAACCGAACCGATTGGCTTCAGCCCTGTCTCGCAGGAGGGGGAGACCTGCCAGGCTTTTTACAACACCCCGGCCTACAGGTGTTCGTTTGAATTGATCGATAAATTTAAAGCCACTCCCGATGAAAGTGATCCCAGACCGGATTCAAGCTACCAGGGGAAGGAAGCCGAAACCATGAAACACCCCTTGAACCAAATCCTGTATGGGCCTCCGGGGACGGGCAAGACCTGGCATACCGTCAGTCATGCGGTGGCGATCCTCGGAAACCGGGACGTGGAAACAGTGAGGAGGGAAAACCGTGATGACACAAAGCGCCAGTTTGAAAAATTCCGAAACAGTAGCCAGGTCGAAGTGGTGACCTTTCACCAGAACTATGCCTATGAGGATTTTATTGAAGGGATCAGGCCGGTCCTGGGTACAAAGCAGAGCGGGAGCACAGACGATATTCGCTATGAGTTGTCAGAAGGTATTTTCAAAAAAATTGTCAGCAAGGCCAAAGAGAACAGGACACAGGGCAGGGGCACAAAACCCTATGTCCTGATCATCGATGAAATCAACCGTGGCAATATTGCCAAGATATTTGGTGAACTCATTACCCTGATTGAGCCGTCCAAACGACTCGGAAAGGATGATGAGGCAAGTTTGACATTGCCTTACTCCCGAGTCTCCTTTGGCGTACCGGACAACCTGTACATCATTGGTACCATGAATACCGCTGATCGCTCCACTGCCCTGATAGATACCGCATTAAGACGTCGGTTCGAATTTGTTGAAATGATGCCCGATCCGGGAAATAAAAATATCAAGACAGACATTGAAGGCATCGACTGCCAACAATTACTGGGAACCATGAACAACCGCATTCATGTCCTGCGGGACCGGGAGCACCAGATCGGACACACCTATTTTATCGAAGTGGACAATATGGATTCTCTGGTATCGACCTTTCAAAACAAAATCATCCCTCTACTGCAGGAATACTTCTATGAGGATTGGAAAAAGATTGATCTGGTCTTGAACAGGAACGGCTTTATTTCTGGGAAGAAGGTGATGGAAGGTCTATTTGAGAATTCAGATGAGGTGGACACCGAACGCAGGATTTATGAAGTGCTGCCGGCCAAGGATTCCAGATGGCATGACCCGGAATGTTACATCGCGATTTACCGGAAGCCGCAAACCGGCAATGAACCGGCCGATTCAACTGACTGAATCCAGGCCATGGCTACCATCAGGGAACACGAGGAACTGATTGCTGATGAGCTGAAGCTGACGGACAAGGAGTTCAGCGAACTGAAGAAAATTGCCATTGGAAAACAATATTGGGAAAAGGGCAACTTCCGACCCATACTGCAACTGCGCAACGGTAAACTGTTTGCCCAAAACTATGTGGGTATTATCACCGTTGGGAAAGGGACAACGCTGGAAATACTGCCCAAGATTGATCTGGGTGACGACGACAACAACAAGGAAACCAAAAGGGTTTTCCTGAACATGCTGCGTACCTGGCGCGGATGGGGAAAGGCGCAGTTCAGCCAGAGCAACATCGATGCATTACAGCAGTTTGCGATGTGGGAAGTGTTTGTGCGGCTGTTTCTGGATCATCTGGTGTCACTGGTCCAGAGAGGCCTGGCGAAGCACTATCAGCCGGTTGAAGACAATCTGCACTATCTGAAAGGCCGTATCCTGTTCCCGAAACATCTGCGCAGGAACCTCGCCAACCACGCCCGGTTCTATGTGAAATACGATGAGTTCAATGCAAACCGCCCGGCAAATCGCCTGATTCACAGTACCATCGACCGGTTGGAGTCAACGGTCAAGCAACCTGAAAACCAACAACTGCTGCGTCAGTTCAGGGTCAGTTTCAGCGGGATTCCATTATCTTCACCATCACAGTGGCGCAACGATTGGAAAAAGCACCGCATTGACCGCTCCATGCCGCATTATGGTGCGGTGATGCAGTGGGTGCACCTGTTCCTGTTCGGGCATGGGCTGACCACCTTTGAGGGCAGGCATTCCAATCAATCCCTGCTGTTTCCCATGGAAGAGGTTTTCGAGGATTTTGTGACGCACAGCTTCAGGGTTTACCAAAACCGCTTTCCTGTAAAGGCACAGGGGCCGTCAGAAGCGCTGGCCACGACAGGACACGACAAGAAAAAAGTTTTTTATATGAAACCGGATATCAGCCTGATGTCCGGCGACGAGGTAAAATATATTCTGGATGCCAAGTGGAAACGAATCAACAGGGAGGGTGACCCGGCCAAGTGTGGTATTGATCAGTCTGATATGTACCAGTTATACAGCTATGGAAAAAAATACCAGGAAAGAGGCTGTGAAAAGGTCGCATTGATTTATCCGCAGACGAAGGAATTCAAAAATCATTTGCATTATTGTTTTGACAAGGATTTGAGCCTGGCTTGTTTTCCATTTGATCTGGATGACCCGCAAAAGAGCGTTCGCCAGATCATGCAACGTCTCGGCAGCCAGAATAACTGGTCTGGTTCTTGATTTTGCGAGACCGGGACCCCCGAAACCCGTTGTAGTGTCGGCCTGGGTCCTTGATACGGGCGGCTGGTCGGGCAATGCATAGGGCCTGGACAGGCATGGTACATGAGGAGATGGAGTCATGGATTGGGTGGGAATGGATCCGGGAGGATGGAGTTCAGCCCTGATGTCGGAAACTTGGGTCGGTCCACGGTTGAAACACTTTCGAACCGGCACTGTCAATGCGATTGGAACCAAAACCGCTGCCGTTGGAACGGATAGCCCGGCAGCGAGATCCGTCGTTGCTCCTCTCCTGCGAATAGCCCGGTAAAATCAAGTGTGAGCCCTGCTTCATACGCCTGCGCCACTTTCTCCACGAAACCGTATCCATTCACCGCCGACCGGCTCATGCTGTACAGAACTGCCGGCCTCTCACTGCCGTTTGCGGTTGTTTTCGTATTTTTCATCGGTTTCGGCCAGGCCGAGGCCACTTTCGGGCCCAGCACCATGTCCGGGCCGACCTCAACCACGATACCAACGTCCAGCCCCGCAAGGGTTTCCATGCATTCATCGAATGCTGTCGGTTCACTTGCCTGCCGACGCCAGTGTGTCCCATCGAGCGTTTCACCGGTTCCCACTCCTTGACCAGTCACCTGGTTCACCAGCACAAGCGACGGCTCCCCGGTCACCACATCTTCGAATGCTGCTTCCAGTTCGTCCAGTACCTCCGTATCGGGTTTTCCGTCTCCTGCCGACCTTTCCATGAGGGAGCCCCTGCGTGCCGCGAAACGCAAACCCTGTTCCAGAGTGATCACACCCGCCGCCTGTGCCGCGGAAATTTCACCGGAGCCGACCCCGAACACCACGCTCGGCCGGACCCCGACACTCGACCACAATGCCGTGAGCGCGCATTCGAGCGCATAGGTCGCTGGCTGCGCCCATGCCGGGTCGCCCAGACCGTCGAAGTTACCAAACATGACATCCAGCAACGAAGCATCACGCTGTACCCGGAGTATCGCGTCGCAGTGGTCCAGAACTGCACGCACCACCGGTTCACTTTCATAAAGTGCTTCACCCATGCCCATCCAGTGACTGCTTTCATCCGGGTATACGAAGGCTACCTTTGACTTCCCCCTCGGACTGTGGTTCCCGTTTGATTTGGCCAGGGCCATCAGGTTTTCCTTCAGGGACATCGTGTTCTCGAACAGGATTCCCGCGCGGTGATCGAAATGACTGCGTCCCGTGCCCGCCGTCCACGCCATGTCCGACAGCACAGGCTCAGGGATATTTTCAGAAGAAAATGCTTCAGCGCGATCATCAAGCCAGGAAAGATAGCGCATCGCCAGCTCACAAAGTGCACCGTCAGATTTGCCTGAGAGCGGCAGCAACCGAATCCGGCGAGAAGGGAACTCCTGCGTTGTCAGTGACCCCGGAACCGATTCTGGCAGGGAAACATTGATGTGTTTTGCGCTACCCGCAGGAAAATGTTGTCCAGTGTTTGAAAACGAAGGGATTTCAGGCATATCAGACCCTTCCACCACGATATGCGCATTTGTCCCCGAAATTGCGAAAGCACTCACCCCCGCACGGGGTGGATGGTCGGGAGTGCTCGGCCAGTCCATTTTTTCCGACGTCACACGCACCGGAAGTTCATTCCAGGGCATATGCGGATTCGGATTTTCGAAATGCAGGTGTTTCGGAATGACTCTGTGTTTCATCGCCAGCAATACCTTGATCAGGCCGGCGATACCCGCCGCCGACTCCAGGTGACCGATATTCGTCTTTACCGTGCCAAGCAGCAGCGGGCGGTCCGCCGCGCGTCCTCTGCCGTACACCGCTGCCGCTGCACGCACTTCAATCGGGTCACCCAATTGTGACCCGGTTGCATGGACTTCCAGATAATCCACTTCAGAAGGTGGAACTCCAGCCCGGGAGAGTGCATCCTCCAGTACCTGCTCCTGCGCGGTACCATTTGGCACCGTCAGCGCAGCACTCGCTCCGTTCTGGTTCACGGCCGTGCCCTTCACCAGGCCCCAGACAGGGTCACCGTCGGCTTTTGCATCGCTCAGCCGCTTCAAGACCACCACTCCGCAGCCTTCGCCGCGCACGAAACCGTCTGCAGCGGCATCGAAAGTCCTGCACCGCCCTTGTCGCGACAACATCCCGAACTCCGCCATGAACCTCGTGATCGGGGGAGAGAGCACTGCGTGTGCTCCCCCGGCCAGGGCCAGATCGACTTCCCCTCCCCGGAGGCTCGCGGCTGCCTGGTGTACCGCCACCAGCGATGATGCACAGGTCATGTCCAGCGGCACCGCCGGCCCCATCAGGCCCAGTGCAAAGGCAATGCGCCCAACGGTCACACTGGGGGTGGTTCCGAGATAACTGTCATCCTGACCACTGCCGGCGACCAAATCCCGGTATTCGCTTCCGCCCAATCCGACATACACTCCGCTACGAGTGCCTTTGAGCGAAAAGGGGTCGATGCCTGCGTCTTCAAGCGCCTGCCAGCTTGTTTCGAGCAACAGCCTTTGGCGGGGGTCCATCATCCGCGCCTCGATGGGCCGGATTCCGAAGAAGTTTGCGTCGAATTGATCGAGCCCCTCAATGAACCCGCCTCGCCGATACATGGCTTCCTCGGCGGCGGGGTCTCCGAGAATGCCGTTCCAGGTTCCGGAATCCCGCCGCCCGTCAGACACCGCATCGGTGCCCGCTGCGAGTTGACGCCAGTAAGTGGAAACATCCGGTGAACCGGGGAATCGGCATGCCATGCCCACAATCGCAATTTGTTCCTCTTCGTGCGATTCCATCGACCACGGCTTCAGCTCAGGTTGCATCTGCGAAACGGCAGCGGGGCTCACCTCGCTGAGCTCCCCGGCCAGATGACAGGCAAGTGCCGCGATGTCCGGGTAGTCGAACACCACCGTATTCGAGGCCGTGTAGGCATCGGCAAACGCACGGTTCAGGCGATTGCGCAGTTCCACGGCCATGAGCGAGTCCATTCCCAGGTCGAAAAATCCCACTGTGGGCTCCGGTGCCTTGGGCAGCCGTAGCACTGCCTGCAATTCCTGTTGCAGGAAAGAAACCAGAAGGCTCTCGCGCTCCGCTGCAAGCGCTCCCTGGAAACGGGTGATCAGATCGTTTGCCAGGGCAGGCGAATCGGCCTCGGTATCGGAAGCGGTGGAGAGCAGGTCCTCCAGCAGTGGCGGACGGTCCTCGACAGCCTCTTCGAAAACCGGCCAGTCCATAGACATCACTACGGAATTCGTGACATCTTGGCGCACCAGCCTGTCGAATGCCCGGATCCCCTGTTGCGGGGTAAACCAGCGACCGCCGCGTGCAGCCCGTTGCCGTTCAATCCGTTCCCGTTGTTCCGCCGCTTCGCCAATCTCCGACCATGCTCCCCATGCAATGGCTTGCCCCGGAAGCCCCAGCGCCCGGCGGTGGATGGCGAGTTGATCCAGAAACGCATTGGCCGCAGCGTGGTTCGCCTGGCCCGGGTTGCCCATGACGCCGACCCGGCTGGAAAAAAGGGTAAAAAGATCCAGGTCTAGGTCCACGGTTGCGCGATGCAAGTGCCAAGCCCCCAATATCTTCGGCCACAACACCTCCTCAAACCTTTCCCATCTCTGGTTCGTGAGTGCGCCATCCGACAGTACCCCCACGCTATGGATCACGCCGCCGATTGGTGGCAGTTCCCGGGCTATCCGTGCCAGCATTTCATCCACCGCGGCAGCATCCGTCACATCTGCGAGTTCCACCTGTACCGTGAACCCGTGTTCGCGCAACGAGTTGATGGCTACTTCGACTTCCGGGTCCGGAGGACGCCGCCCATTCAGGACGATCGCACCCGCTCCACATTCGGCGAGCCAATCCGCGACGGCACAACCGATTCCGCCCAAGCCGCCGGTGACTAGGTAGGTTCTATCCTGCCGCAGACGGCCCCTCACGAGCGGCGGGGCCGCCAATACAATTTTCCCGAGGTGTCGGGCTGATCTCATGAATCTCAACGCAGCGCCCGCTTCGGCCAACGGCCACCTGCTGTGGACGAGTGGTTTCAGTTGTTCCGTGGCAATGCGTCCCATCACGTCCCGCAGCACCCTTCCAACCCGGGCCGGGTCGGTTTTCTTCATCACATCCAATTCCAGGATGGCGTAGGCCACGTCGGGACGCAACTCTGCCATCTCTTCCTCGCTCAGAATATCCCGCCGGGCCAGCTCGACGAACCGGCCGCCTTTCGTCAGGCAGGAGAGACTTGCGTCGATGAATCCTTCCCCCGTCAGGCTGTTCAGTAACACGTCTACGCCCGCGCCATCCGTCTTTTCAAGGATTTCCTCCCCAAACGCCGTCTGCCGGCTGTTGAATACATGTTCCACCCCCAGCGAGCGAAGATACGCCTGCTTCGGCGCACTCGCAGTTGCAAAGACTTCTGCTCCCGCAACGTGTGCCAATTGGATCGCCGCCAGCCCTACACCCCCCGCTCCGGCGTGAATCAGTACCCGGTCACCACGTTTCAGCCCGGAAAATTCGTAAGACAATGCGGCTGAGACGAACGCGCTCGGCACCGTGGCGAGCTTCGTCACCGAAATTCCCGGTGGAGCGGGTGCCACCAGTTCCTCCCTCGTGATCATTTCCGCCGCGAATGCGCCGAAACCCAATCCAACGACATGATCCCCTGCACAGACTGACAAAACGTCAGTACCCACATCCAGCACGTGGCCGCACATCTCCCTACCCAAATCCCCTTCTTCAATGAAGCCGAGTGAACGAAACACATCCCAGAAGTTGAGTCCGGAGGCTTCGATCGCGATGCGGACTTCCTTCGACCCAAGGGGACGCGGCGGCAGAGGTTTGATGCAGGGCTTCTCGAACACGCCATCAGGGTCCGGGGCCAGCACCCAGGACGGTTCATCCGGCAGGACAAGCCGTTCCATCTCCGTATTGGCCCGAACCAGACGTGCCACTTGGCGTCGTTCAGACCGGTATGCGATGTGATTTTCCGGGTCAGGATACAGAAGCTCATTGACCAGGTCCGGTGCAGACACCGTCCCTGCTGGATCCAGATCAATCATCCTTGGCTGCAGTTCCGCCGCTTCCAGGGCCACTGCCTTGCCGAATCCCCACAGGACCGAGCCGATCAGTTCTCCGGTATGCTCCCGTTCCAGTATCTGTGCCCCGCGCGTGAGAAACCACACGCCTTTCTTGGGTGTTGCATCGGCATCCGCAATTCCCTGAATCATCGCCAACGCGCTCGCTCCCGCCCGTTTCACATCCCTGGCAATTTCCTCACTGGTTGCCTCCATACCATGGCCATCCAGCGCCACAAGATGTACGGCACCATTGAAAGGAACGTCCGGGGGCAGACCCTGTATCAGCGAACACCACGACGCGCGCTGCTCCATTTCCACAACTGTGCTGATAACACCGGAACCGGCAGCTTGTTGTGCCCCGTGATTCGACGATTTCTCCCCCGCCACTAGGACTGTCTGGTTTCGGGCCGCCAGGTCGGATGCCAGCTTGGTCGCCAAGCCGCCGTTGTCGGCTACCAGAACCCAAACACCCGGGGGCTCCAAGACTTCTGCCGGGCCCTGTGCGACGATTACGCCCTTGTCCGGTAATACGCTCGGATCCGATTCTTCCACTCCCAGGATTTCCACTTCCCCGAAACCCGCGTCACCGAGTGCGCGGCGCCACACTGCTGGACTGGCCAAAGCGTGGTGAGGGCGGTAGTCGTCCGCAAACCGCCACCAGCCATCCAATTGCCCGAAAGTCAGATCCATCCAACCCTGGCCGCTGAGATTCTCGAGTGCGACCAACTGACCCGATGGTGCGAGAAGCTTACGGCAGTGAGTCAGCGTTTCCTCCAGATACCGCGTTGCGTGCAGCACGTTGGATGCGATCAGCAGGTCGTAGGCGTTTGCATCAAAACCCTGGCCAATCGGGTCTTTCTCGATATCCAGCGGGCAGTATTCGATGGAACCGCCGCCGAACCTTGCTTCCGCTTCTGCGAAAAAACCGGCCGAGATATCCGTATACATGTAGTCGAAACGCCCTTCCGGGAGTTCCGGCAGGATGGCGGCAGTCGCCGACCCGGTTCCCGCCCCGACTTCAATCACCCTGAGGCGCCGTCCGTTGGGCAACCCGGACACGAGCGCTTGAACCGTTTCCCTCAATATCCTGTTCGCTGCGCGCGCCACCGGTGCTTTCAAGTACAGGTCGGCCGGGGTCGGATCACCGCTGCTGAACAGGAGGGTCAGCGGATCCGATTGAGCGCGAAGCACCTTGAGCAAGCCGCTTCCACACCGTTTGAACAGCCCGATTTCAGTCGAGCCATGGGGGTAGCGCCCGATCATTCCGGTAACAAACTTTTCGATATCGTCCGGAATTTCATCAGGCAAAAGGTCATCCGGCCCGAGTTTCACCACGAAACCGCCATCCTCTTCTTCCAGTATCCCGGATTTTGCCAGCATCTCCAGCATCCGGCGGAACAAACGCTTGTGCTCCTCGCCGACCTTCAGGCGCTGTCTCAAATCCTCCGGATCTATCCCCGCGCCCACCTCGCGTTTCCACCCCAACTCCTCCAGGGTTGCGAGCGCGCGGGAGCGCGCCCATCGCTCCAGGTCCTGCAGCAGGGCACTTCTGTCATCGCGCCCGACTCCTTCTTCATCCAGGTAACTCGAGAGCAGTCCCGATCCGGCTGCTACAGTCTCTGGAGGCAGGAGAAAATCCGCGGGCACCAATCCTGGCGCAAGAGCGCTCTCGCGCCACACGACTTCATAGAGCAATTCCTGTATTCCCTCGACTGCCGAAAGCAGTGCCGCCCGCGTCGCGCGCTTCACGGTGTAACCACTCAACCCGCCGAGTAAGGTCCCATCGGGATCGTAGATACGCAATTCACCGCTCAGGACTTCCAACGGTCCGTCGGTTTCCACTTCCGTTTCTTGGGAAGTCTCACTCATTTGCACGTGGCAAATTACTTTTTCCGGTAGCCGGTCTGTCAGCCAGAACCGTTCCCAACCGAAGGGCAGATAGGTGGTTTCACCTTCGGCCCCTCCCGAATTTCGTGCAGCCGCCACCACCTGGAAGCAGCCGTCCAGCACGAGTGGATGAACATCGAGTTTATTTTGGCCAGGTTCCGGCAATGATACCTCACCCAATGCCTCACCCGGCCGGGACCAGACCCTGCCCAGCGTGCGAAACGACGGACCCAGATCAATCCCTGTAGCCGCTCGGGAACGGTAGTAGTTCGGCACATCCACCGATGACAGGCCAGCTTTCAGGCGGTCCAGATCGGTCTTCCCACCGGTTTCCGGTATTGGGGGGCCCAAGGAGATGCGGCCCTCAACATGTACCGTCCATCCCTCTTCACTCCCCTTGCTGCAAATCTGGACGCGACGCGACGCCGACTTCCCGGAAGAATCGAGCACAATCTGTAGTCTCCGGCTCTCTTCACCGGTATTTTCCTTGGGGTCTTCCTCCGTAAAGACCAGCGCATTGTGCAGCTGAATATTCTCTACAACCACTGCACCGCTTCCTTCGGAAAGGGCCGCCGACGCGGCCATGGCCCCGTACAGCGCACCCGGGGCGATGACCCGGCCGAACACCCGGTGATCGCCCAGCCATTCAGGGTCTGAGGGGAAAACTTCCGTTTCGTACGTTACTTCACCACTGGCAGATTCGTGCCGGTCGCCCAACAAGGGGTGTCCGGTGTTCTGCCGTCGTCTCTTCGTTGTCTCGATCCAGTAGCGTTCGCGCTGGAACGGATAACCTGGTATCGAAATACGTCGCCGTGCTTCCCCCGAGAACAGCCCCTCAAAGTGAATCGGGAGACCCGTCTGGTACACTTGTGCAACTCCTGCCATGAAGCCGTCTCTCCCTGTGTGCTCCGGGGTATCTCCGGACGGTGGGCACAGGCTCGGGACTACTATCGGCGCAGGGGTTTGTGCCGACTCCGGCCAGGCCGAAATTGCCATCGTGCCCAGCAACTGACGCGGACCCAACTCCACCACCAGGTCCACTCCGAGTTCCGCCAACGTCCTGATGCCACTCGCAAATGCCACCGCCTCACGGGCATGCCGCCTCCAGTAGGCTCCGTCCAGCACTTGACCAGTCTCTACTGCCCGTCCAGTCAAGTTGCTGACTACAGTGAGGGTAGGGGGGTTGATCTCTACACCATGCAAAGACGCTTCCAGTGCGTCCAGAGCCGGCTCCAGCAGGGCGCTGTGGAATGCCCGGCTGGTATTCAACCGCCTTGTCTGGACTTCCTCAGAACCGCAACGCTTCAAAAGACTTTCAATTTCTGCAACCGGGCCGCTCACAACCTGGTGGCTACCGTTGTCTGCGGAGATGCTCAGCCCGACTCCGGCAGATGATGCGTTGACGGCTTCTACCATCCCTGCCACCTGCTCCGGCGAAGCAAAAATCGCGGACATGGCCCCCGGTTCGGTCGCCGACAGGAGCATGCCTCGCACCGTGGCAAACCTCATTCCGTCTTCCAGGCTGTAGACTCCCGCCGCCTGTGCCGCGGCCAGTTCCCCGACACTGTGTCCCACCACCACGCTGGGGCGAACTCCCACGCTTGCCCAGAGTGCCGTCAGCGCACATTCGAGCGCATAAAGTGCTGGCTGTTCCCACGCCGTATCGTCGAGTTTGCCTTTCCCGCCCCGACCAAACATCACGTCCAGCAAGGAGACCCCCCTTTCCGCATGAAAAACCTCTTCACAGCGGTCAAGAACCGCTCGCACCACTGGCTCGCTTTCGTAAAGCGCCTCTCCCATCCCGGCCCACTGGCTCCCCTGTCCGGTATATGCAAACGCCACTTTGGCTGCCGGGTGCCGTCTTTCGTCTTTTTCCGCCTCGATCAGATTTTCCAGGCGTTTTTGCAACGACCCGGCATCGTGAAACACCACCCCTGCGCGGTGATCGAAATGGCTTCGCCCGACCCCCGCTGTCCAGGCCATATCCGAGAGCAGAAGCTCTGAGGCAGTGCCTGCTGCAGTCAGCTCCTTTGCCTGCTCTTTGAGCCAGGCAAGATATCGCTCCACAAGTTCCCGAAGAGCGTCTTCCGATTTCCCGGACAGCGGCAGCAAACGGGTCCTGCGTTGCCGGAACTTTCCCTGCGGTAATGGCAGGTCCTTCACGATCGACGGCAGCCGCGACATCACTGCCTGTGCAGAACCTGCAACCCGCCCGTGCGGCCCCTCGTCCGGTGTACGGTATTCTTCCACAATCAGGTGAGCGTTCGTCCCGGAGATCCCGAACGAATTCACTCCTGCCAGCCGCCGCCTGTCGCGTTGCGGAAGGTCCATCCTGGATGATGTCACCTGCAAGGGGAGTTTATCCCAGTCAACCCCCGGATCAGGATTCCGGAAATGCAAGTGTTTCGGAATCACTTTCCGTTGCATGACCAGTACTGCCTTCATCAGACCGGCAATTCCTGCCGCGGACTCCAGGTGGCCGACGTTGGTCTTCACCGAGCCGACAAGCAGTGGTTGGCCGGCTTTGCGGCCCCTGCCGTAGACGGCGGCTACGGCATCAATCTCGATCGGATCGCCCACCGCCGTTCCGGTCCCGTGTGCCTCAAGGTAATCCACTTCCGCTGCAGCAACTCCAGCATGCGAGAGCGCCGCTTCGATCACCTGTTCCAGGGCGGGTGTGTGCGGCACCGTCAACCCGCTGCTCGCGCCACCATGATTGACCGCCGAACCCCGGATGACTCCCCAGATCCGATCACCATCCGCTTCCGCTTCTCGTAGTCGCTTGAGAACCACGACCCCGCAGCCTTCGCCCCGGACATAACCGTTTGCGGAGGCATCGAACGCCTTGCACTGTCCATCGGGAGAGAGCATCATCGAGTCCGCACGAAGTTCGAATACCCGGCCATTCAGGATTGCCTGCACACCACCTGCAATGGCCAGGTCCGCCTTGCCCTGCTGCAGGTCCGACACCGCGTCGTGTACCGACACCAGGGACGACGCGCATGCGGCGTCCACAGCTTTCGCCGGCCCCATGAGGCCCAGTACGAAAGAGACCCGTCCGCTGGTACCGTTCAAATTCGTACCGCTCAGGGCGTAGAGACAAGAAGCTGCCTCGGCAGGTTTGTCCGACTCCACCACCAGCATTCTGTACTCGTCGTTGCTGATTCCGGTGTAGACTCCGGCACGGCTGCCTTTCAGTCGGTCCGGATTGATCCCTGCGTCCTCAAGAGCCTGCCAAGTGGTTTCCAGCATCATTCGCTGTTGTGGGTCCAGCAACTGGGCTTCGACTGGTGATATCCGGAAGAATCCCGCATCGAATTCGTCAATTCCCTCGACATAGGCGCAGTAACGGCAAGCACCCCCTGGATTCGGGACATTTGAAAACAGCTCGTCCACGCGTCGATTGCCCGAACCCGGGAGTATTTCAGAGACCGCGTTCCCGCCGGATTCGAGCAGGTCCCAGAAGGCCGGGATACTTGGCGCGCCGGGAAATCGGCACGCCATCCCCACGATCGCGATGCCCTCCGCGGGTGACTTCATCTTCGGAGTTCGGTTTTCCGGTTCGGTAGAAAAGCTTGGATACCTGTCTTGTCGCATTGGGGCCCCCACTCTGTTTTGCCAAGAGCCAGTTGCAAAAGGTCAATCTATGTGTGCGGTCAATCAAGTCTATCATACCGCGTACAGCGCGTTCGTAGGGAAGATTCAAGCGTATCCGCTCAGGAGGGTTTGGCGGCGGTCTTCTGCTCCCTGAAATCCGAACCGTGACTGCGTCTCATCCACCACAAGCCGCTGTGCGTGCAGGGATCTCCGTTCATCGCCGTGGTCTCCTGTCAGATGGTCTCGGTCATCCGAAAGCGTCTGATCGCCTGCGGGGCCGTGGAATGCGGTCAGCAGCTGGATTGCCCTGTGTCATATTTTCTCCGATCACCAGCGCGTCCCCGCAACGTTCCGGGGTGTCGACGGTGTGACCAAGGCGACCCGACCGGAGCCCGTGCACAAGCGATTCTGGATGCCTTCGGCCCTGATTGATTTGCCGGGGCACACAGAAGATGATCATCCGAGCCGTAAGAAATCCGGTTTGAAGGCATTTGTAGTGCCTTACTTTTTTTGTCCCGCAAATCCTTGGCATGTCAATACTTGTGAAAATGGATGGTAAACATGGGTCAGCGCTGCAGTGCGGGGACCATCCTGCTGCATGTCCGGATTGACAGTGTCCAGTTAGAATGTTTTCGGAGCCGGTTTCTCTTGTGCCGGTTTCTCTTGTTGACTTTTTCCTCCAGTTAAAAATAATAATGTGGTGATTTCCTAGAAGGGCAGCACCTTCCGCTGGAACACGCAAACCATCCACTGGACCGGTTGACTACCGCAAAATGGAGATACCTTCGCTTGAGTGATGACTCCCCGGGGAAAACCGGGTGCCCGATGACGGCTTCAGAAAAAGTTTGGGAGATACCCGAACCGGTTGCCATCCATGAGGTTCGCATGGATGATGGCACCGTAATTGTCCTGCGGCGCCATGGGAATGCGGCAGGCCCCAGACTCGTCCTTTGTCACGGAAACGGTCTCGCAATTGACCTTTACTATCCATTCTGGTCATTGCTCACTGAAGAGTTTGATCTCATCATCCATGACCTCCGAAACCATGGCTGGAACGCTGTCGGTTCTCCAAACGTACACAACCTTCCCACTTTCGTTCAGGACCACGACCGTATTCTCGAAGCAATCGACCGCCGCTTTGGCGAAAAACCGAAAATTGGTGTATTTCACTCTATTTCAGCACTGACGTCACTGCTCTCGCCTACTCACGGAAGAGAATTTTCCGCTCGCATCCTGTTCGACCCTCCGGTATGCAAGCCCGACGAATACCCGGAGGAGTTCGACGTGGCCACCAGGCGTTGTGCCGAGATGACACAGCGACGCACCGAGTGGTTCGAATCCATTGCGGAATGTGCGGATTTTTTGCGTTACATTCCAGCTTTCAGCCGGGTGGTCCACGGAACTCTTGAACTGTACGCAAGCTCCACGCTTCGTGAATGCGAAAACGGGCCGGGCTATGAACTACGCTGTCCCCGGGACTATGAAGCTCAGGTCATCCACCATGCCAGGGCGTTTGCCGTCATGGTGGACTTCGAAAGATTTTGCTGCCCGACGAAAGTCATTGGCGCCGACCCCATCCTGCCGTATTCGTTTCTTCCGACTTTTGATCTGGGGGACATATTGCATGTAGACTATGATTTTCTGCCTGAGGCGACGCACCTGCTTCAACTGGAGCAGCCGGAGGAATGTGTCAGGGTGATGCGGGATTTCCTGGAGTCCCACCACCTTTTGCCGCGGTGATTCAGGACTCAAAAACAATCCGGGTTTTCAAATCGGCGGGGTCGAGCGGACTTTGTCCATGATGGGCGGTTTGCCCGGGGACTTTCCTGACCAGCCCTGATCCCAAGGATGTGCAGACGATTTGTCATTTCCGTCCTCCGCCAGGTGCCCGATATCCAGGACATGCCATTGGTCCCCCGAAACCAGCGTGTCCGAGGGTTGTTGTCAGATCAACGAAAATCTGCCGGGAACGGTCTCCTTGGACCCGGTCTGCAACCTGTTGCCCCCGGCGTATCGGGTCAGGATGCTACTGCCCGCGGCCATCGTGATGCGAATGCCGAAAGCCTGCCTGTCCTGGTCGGTATCCGCCACCGTCATAACCAGGAGCGTGGCGGTGACACTCCAGAGATTCGGCATATGGCTATGCTTCATGATGGCAGGCCCGAATTTTGCCGCTGTGTGCATTCCAACCTGCGGGAAGTCGGGGCAGGGAATGATGGGGCGGTTTCCCGGTTCCTGGTTGCTTCGGATTTGCAGGAACTTTCCCATAAAGTATTGTATTTGTGGATGAAAGGGTTGCACAGGGGCGCAACCCCGCGGTTTCTTCGGGGAGCGGATGTGCCAGTACAAAGGGTTCTTGCGGGTGTTGGTGACCGCGCGTAGTCCATGGTTGAATCTACGTTTTGCCGCTGAATGCCAAGGTGGAAGCCGCCTGCCTCCGCTGGGCACGTACGGACCCGGGTGGGCACCGGTCAGGTCCGGGCATTCCTGCCGTGGCCACTCGCAGATTGTCCGCGCCAGGTGCTCAATGACCGGATATCATGCTTCCTCAATTACCCTCTGGCCGGGGGCCGGGTCCAGTTCGTGGGCAATGGTGGCGGCGAAATCCGTGTTGCCCAGATTTTCAAGTTTCCAGGTAACATTCGGCAAATGAGGGAACCGAAACAGGCTGTTTCTTGCGCCGCGCCGCATGGTCGACGGGATCTCGAATCGGGAGGGGTCCAGGGAAAAACCCGTTCCAAGGGCCTTGATCAGTGCCTCCTTGAGTGTCCAGAGCGCAAAGAAAAAATGGTTTTTTTCACTTCCTCCCATCAATGTCAAGTCTCTTTGCTCGTACGGGCCAAACACCATCTTGCCGATCCCTTCGAGGTCGATGCGGGGGATGCGTTCCTCCACATCCACGCCGAGACGCCCCTGTGGCGCAATTCCAACCAGTCCATGCTTGCCGCTGTGACTGACATTGAAACTGATCGAGGCAGGCACCCCTCCTATCCGGGCAAAGGGTTTTCCATGTCTGGCAGTGCCGAACGAGAGTTGTGCATTCTTGCAATCGAGCCGTCTGCACAGGATGGACCGCAGGGCAGAACGGCACAGGGCGAATTCGCGGCGGGGGCGGTCGTACCGATACCGGTGCCAGCGGACCTGTTCATCATCGTCAAGCCACGACAAGGCGTGGCGTTCACGGTCCTCTTGAGGCGTCAGGTCAACATGGACCACTGCGACATCGCCCGTCTCACGGAACTTGCGGACCCAGGAAACATTGGCAGGCATGGCAATTCAGGATTTCGGGGAAGGTGGACTGTCCCAGGCAACGGCCTCAACAACGGGAATCAGCCGGACAAAACCTGCTCCAATTTTCTGGTTGCATTCAGCATCTGTGGTCACTGTCCCGGAACACTCAAAATGCACAAAGCGGTGTCCGGGCTGTGGGTCAACCTCCCAGATGGTTGACCAGGTCTCTCAGTTTGGAAAAATTCGCCGCTTCTTCCGGAGAAATATTCACCGAGAACTCCTGGTTGATGGTTTTAAGAAAATTAACGGCATCCATCGAGTTCACTCCAAGTTCACGGACATTTGTATCCAGCGCCGATCGATCAGAAATGCCCAAATGTTCTTCGACGAGGTCTCCAACACGTTTTTCAACAGCGGTCATAAGTTATTTTCTCCCGGAATTTGATTTCCAATTTATGAGTTGACAAGGGACAGCATTGTAGCTTTATCGGCATTGTAGCTTTATCGAATGTGTGTGTCAAAAAACTGTCCGCCTCCACTTCAGCCATTCCTTCCAGGCTTCTTTTCAATTGAAAACAATCAGATAGACGAGTTTCAAGAAAAATCTTTCGCACCGTTCCTGGCCGGGAAATACCGGAAATCACCGGGTCGCGCTCGGTTTGTCTTCCGTATCGCGTTGTGTTCACTGCATCGAACCAATTCCGGTCCGGTTCAGCGGTATGCAATGGTTGCCGAAAAAAAAGCCGGACCCGGTGTGTGCAAAGAAGTCTCCGCCGCCGCCGTCAAGGAACACGCCCGGGTGGGCCTTGCGTTTCATGTTCTGGGTTCCCGTCTGGGCGGGGGTCATTCGGCTGAAAGGGATCCAGGCGGTGATATCGATAACGGTGCCAATTCACGTCACCGTTCATTTGGGCCATACTCGTGATCCTTTTCAGGTAGTGTCCTACCGCGACCTCATCGGTCATGCCCATGCCGCCGTGGAGTTGGATGCCTTCCTTGCCCACAAGACGTCCCTGTTCCGCAATATGCGCTTTGGCGGCGGAGACCTCCCGCATGCGTTCTGCAGCAGGCATGCTTCCGTTCACCGCCAAAACCGCGTTTTCAGCCATGGACTGTGCCAACTGGCACTGGACATAGAGGTCGACAATGCGATGCTGCAGCGCAGGCATCTGGCTTAACGTCTGTCCGAACTGCTCCCGCTGTTTCATGTAGTCCAGGGTCTGATGGTGGATCTCCCACATCATTGCCGAGGTTTCGGTGCACATCAATGCGGTTTCGATGTCCTGTATGCAGGCTATTTTCTCCTCGGTGGTGCCAGGAAGGACCTGGTCCCGGGAAAGGGTTACCCTGGAAAAATCGATATCTGCGGCCCGCCACCCATCATACATCTTGTAGGGTCTTTTCGTTACGCCGGCGGAGCGGGATGGAACGATGAACAGAGCGACCTCTCCGTCAAGCAGGGCACTTGCAATGAGATGGTCTGCCTGGTCCCCGAAAGGAACCAGGCGCTTGCAGCCGTTGAGGAGGTAATCATTCCCGGACCGGCGGGCCTCGGTTTGTATCGTGAAAGATGGATCTTCGTGTTCATTCAGAGCACAGGAGATGATGGCCCTGCCTTCCGCGATTTGGCCGAGATAACGTGTTTTCTGGGAGTGGCTGGCCGAAAGGACCAACGCGGCGCGGGCCACGCCAACGGTCGTCAGGTACGGCGAGACGAGCAGGGCCCTGGCGAATTCCTGGCAGACCAGGGCGATGTCCAGGATATTCCCGCCATATCCTCCATATTCTTCAGGAATGGCCATGCCCAGCCAGCCGAGTTCGGCGAACTGGCGCCATTGGTCAGGATCATAGCCCGATTCGCTCTTCAGGATCCGTTGTCTTGTGTGGAATGAAAACTGCTCGGCCACATACCGCGATACGCTGCTTCGGATCAACTCCTGCTCTTCGCTCAGCACAAACATGTCGTTCCTACAGCCCCAGTACTGCCTTGGCGATGATGTTTTTCTGGATTTCGCTGGAGCCGGCATAGATTTCTGTTTTGCGGAAATTGAAATGTGCCCGGGCAATGAAACCCGCCTGAGGCAGGGAGTCGGGGAGATGGGCAACCGAACCGGGGTCGGAACCGTCAATCAAAGCATATTCCCCTGTGATGTCATGGAAGAGCTCGAGGATTCGGTTTTGGACCTGGGTGCCGCGCAATTTCAACAGCGATGCTTCGGCTCCTGCGGGCTCGGACCCGAAGAGCATGCGGTATTCCGTCAACTCCAGTGCGCGCAACTCGATTTCACACTGGCTCAGCCGGTACCGGATATCACTGTGATCAATCAATGGCCGGTTGTTTCTCTCCATGGTGTGGGCAAACTGTTTCAGCCGTTCCAGCGTTCGCATGGAGCGGGAAACTTCCGCGGTGCCAAAACGTTCCAGGCCCAACAGGTATTTGGCAATCCCCCAGCCCTGGTTTTCCTTGCCGACCCGATTTTGTACCGGAACCCGGACATCCTTGAAAAACACCTGGTTGATTTCCGGACCGGCGCCATCGTAGGTCCTGATCGGCTGGACATCAATCCCTTCCATATCCATGTCCAGCAACAGGAAGGTAATGCCGTATTGTTTCTTTCCGGAAGAATCCGTGCGAAACAGGCCGAACATGCGGTCCGCGATATGGGCCTCGCTGGTCCACATTTTCGAGCCATTGATGACATAACTTCCGCCATCGCGGACGGCCCGGCACCGCAGCGAGGCCAGGTCCGACCCGGCACCGGGTTCGGAATACCCCTGGCACCAGAAATCCTCCGCATTCCGGATTCCGGGCAGAATGTCCCGCTTCTGCTCCTCGGTGCCGAATTCCATGATGGTGGGCCCCAGCATCCCGGTCCCGTAGACCATGGGTCGCGGTGCGTCGGCCAGGGCAATTTCCCGTTCGAAGACGTACTGCTGCAGGTCGGACCAGCCCGGGCCGCCGTGCTCCACGGGCCAGCCTGGGCATCCCCAGCCTTTTGCCTGCAACCGACGATGCCACTGCCGCTGCAGTTCCTTGGGGATGTCCATGCGTTCCGACTCCACCAGTTTCCGCAATGCAACGGGCAAATGAGTCCGGATGTAGGCGCGGACCCCGGCCCGGAATTCATCGATGCATGGGGTGGATTCCATTGCAGGCGGATGCTAGTTCATCCAGATGGTGGACAGGGCATAACTCCAGATGCCAGCGCTTGACAGCAACGACAACAGCACCGCAGCACTCGCACAGTCCTTGGCTTTCTTGGCCGCTTCATGCAACCCGGGAAAGGTATGGTCGACCACCGCTTCGACTGCGGTATTGACCAGTTCCACAATCAGCACCAGAATATGACTCAGCAACAGCAGCCCCATCAGCCAGCGCTCAATGGGCAGGAAAAGACAGACGACGGACAGGACGGCAACCAGCAGTATTTCCTGCCTGAATGCGGCCTCGTCCCGTGCCGCCAGCCGAATCCCCGAAAGGGAATAGCACAGTGCTTTCCAGATCCTTGACAGGCCATTTGCCGGTTCGGGTTGTTTAGGGGACACCATGGTCATGGGCAAAATGCATTATGGAACTGGGACCGCTTGCGCCGGCGTTGCTTCCACTCCCGCGACCCGGCTGTTTCCGGTCCCTGACGATACCATATTTCCGTCTCGATGTTGCTCCGGGTGTGGGTTCGGCCTATTCGCAGCCATCCATCGGTTCCCACCGTCCGGCAGGGCGGCCAGTCCGCAGGGGTTTCAGAGACGGACGCGGCAAAACCGTTCCACGAACATCTGGACATGATCCCCCATGCCCCTGGCATGGGTGTGACGGAAGATTTTCACCCGGATTGAAGGTATTTTGAGCAAGCCGGACGTTGAAAAACAAGGCAGGGCTTTCTGGTACGGGGGGAATTTGTTATATGTGTCCCGTATCTCGATTGTTTCCAGAGGTTATCGGGGGATGAACCCATCAGGACCCAGGGCCTGGAATCACTCCGGGCAGTTGAATGTTTAGCCTCATCATCAGGCGGGTTCTGTACGGCTTTCTGGCACTAGTGTGCACCGCTTTCCTGATTTTCATATTTACCGATCTGATGCCCGGGGATTTTGCCACCCAGGTTTTGGGGCGGAGCTATACCATTGCCACGGCAGAGGTCATCCGGGAAAAACTGGGTCTGTACCTTCCGCTGGTCAGCCGCTTCGTGCTCTGGCTCGGGGATGCGCTTCGGGGGGATTTCGGCCATTCCTGGTCGGGTTATGAAATCACCCCGATTATCCAGTTGAGAATGCAGCGCAGTCTCTGGCTGGCGCTGGTCACCGCAATCGTCGCGTTCCCGGTTGCGGTGGCCCTGGGGTTGTTTTCCGCCTTGAATCGCCACAGGCCCGGAGATCGGGTGCTGACCATCGCCGGCATCACCATGTTATCGGTTCCCGAGTACCTGGTGGGCTATGCAGCGGTTGCCGTGCTCGCCGTGAAATTCGATTTTTTCCCGAGCCTGTCCCTGTTTGAAGATGACGCCCCCTTGTCCGGCAAGCTGCATGCCGTCACCCTGCCGGTCATCACGCTTTGTTTTGTGGCCATTCCCCCGGTCATGCGGATCGTTCGCGCCTCGCTGGTCAATACGCTGAATTCCGAATATATCGAAATGGCGGTGCTGAAAGGGGTATCGCCGCTGCGGATACTGGTGTTTCACGCCTTGCCGAACAACATCGGCCCGGTAATCAATGCGATCACCCTGGGGTTTGCCCACCTGATCGCGGGGATCGTGATCGTCGAAATTGTTTTTGTCTATCCGGGAATCGGTTCGCTTTTCGTGGATTCCCTGACGACTCGGGATGTTCCGGTCATTCTGGCATGCGGGGTGATCCTGGCTTCCTGTTATATCCTGCTGGTGATGGTGGCGGATGTGGTGGCGATTGCATCGAATCCGAGGCTCGTTGCCCGGCAGCGAATGTCCATTCTCCACCCGGGTCAGGTGGTGAAGGGTCTCCGGTATGCCCCCATCGTTCTTCTGGCTGGCTTGAGTCTCTATTTGATCTCGTTGATTCCCGAGACCCCGTCCGGGACTCAACGGGAAATGGTCGTTGACGGAGCCCCGCCCGTCCAAGGCGCCTTGCGGGCAAGGCTGACAAGAGAAGAATTGTTTGCGTCCGACAACGCCCCGGCCGGTCCCGTCCACAATGCGCACTTCATGCCCCTGGGAAACGAATTCCCCGCGCATGAGCCGTTTGCGGGGCGCATCACGGTCCGGGCCACGAAAATTCTCGGCTACCGGGCGGGAGGAAGGCCCCGGTACGGATTCGGGGAAATTCCGGATCTGGAAATCGGATGGGTCAGCCATGGGAAGACGCTGATACCCGTCGACCCCGGCTTTCTGGAATCGGGAGATTCGGACTGGACCGTCTTGGTGGGGCCTGGCCGGGTCTGGTCCGAACAGGGCGACGGCCGGTATTCCCGGGCGTCTTTTCCGTTTACCCTGGTGGGAAGGGAGGGAGCGGATGCTCACCAGGGCCTTGGCATGTTCCTGTATGGCGATGGGAAGGTTTCGAACTTGCGCTTTCAGATTGTCCAGGAATCATCGCTGCGGCAGAAATTCACAGCATGGGGCCAGGCATCACTTGAATTTTCCCCCGGCATTTCCCGTTCCCCGGCGGATGTGGTGGAAGAGTACCTGGGTTTCGCCAGAACCAACCTGCCACGACGACCCTGGACGCAGCTCTACGACGCACAGGACGAGTCCCTGTTCGGGTATTTTGACGGCACCTACAACCAGGGCAATGTCAGCAGCAGCGGCATGATTGTAGACGGCATTGTCCATCAACGGGACTGTCAGACCCGCTTGGGGAACTATCCCTATTGTGAAGCCATGCGTCATTCCGTCTACTCCGTCACCAAGTCACTGGGCGCAGCGGTCACACTGGCCCGGCTGGCGCAGAAATACGGCGACCGGGTGCTGGATGAGAAGATACTCGATTATGTGGACATCCGTGCTGCACACGATGGCTGGGACAATGTGACATTCCGGGATGCACTGAACATGGCGACGGGGATCGGGGATGTGGTTCCACAGAGGGTGAATTATTATGTCGACCCCGATGAAACGGAGGAGGCTTCCCGCAGGGTGTTCAATGAATCCACCTCCCTGGGAAAAATCAGGGAAATTTCCCGGTACAAGCGCTATCCATGGGGGCCGGGCAAGGTATTGAGATACCGGACCAGCGATACCTTTGTGTTGGGTTTTGCGATGGACCGGTACCTGAAATCAAGGGAAGGGGAGGAGGCGATGCTGTGGGAGATGATGAACGAGGAAGTCTTTCAGCCGATCGGAATCCGGCATCTTCCCGTTGTGCACACCCGTGACCGTGAAAAGCGGAACCGGATTCCCAAACTGGGGTATGCCATGGTCCCGACAACGGATTCGATTGGCAAGATTGTCCGGTTGTTAAGGAGCCGGGGACAGCACCACGGGACCCAGCTGCTCAGCCGGGGCGTCGTACAGGCAATGATGGTGGTCAATCGGCATTCCGGCCTGGCCAGCGGCTGGAAATATCGCGAAGGGGGTGAAGCCAGGTACCATATGTCGATGTGGCTGGTGCCTTACGAGGGCCTGGACGGGTGTTCAACCACGATCACCGCCATGGTGGGGGCCGGAGGGAACTACGTGATCCCCATGACGAACGGAATCACCGCCTTCCGGTTTGCCGACCGCTATGGAGACCATCCCGGCACCTACGACAGTTACGAGATGAGAAAGATCTCGGATTTCAAAAAATCAATCTGCGATAATCCCTGATCCGTTTGGTTTCCTGAATACTGAAGAGTCCATGTCGTCGTCAGGCTATATTTTTGATATCACCCCGGACCGGTTCAATCAGATGGTCATTGAAAACTCGTCCAGAGGACCGGTACTGGTCTATTTCTGGTCGGAAAAGGCCGCACCGTGCATGAAACTGCTGCCCCGCCTGGTGAAACTGGCGGATGATTTCAACGGGCAGTTCCTGCTGACCCTGCTCAATACCGACCGGTTCCGTTCCTTTGCCCGGGAACGGGATGTGATGAGCATTCCCACCGTACAGATCTATGTCAAGGAGGCGGTCGTCAATACCATTCACGGGGCATTTTCCGAAGCCCATTTCCGAAAAGAGATCGAAAAATGGCTGCCAGGGGCCGGGATGCCCGAGGTGGTGTCCACCCATCCCGGGGCCCGTTCAAGATTTCGCCAGGCCCTGCGGAAGGCCAAGAGGGCGGTTGGAAACGGGGAAATCATGACCGCCTGGTCGATACTGGAGAATTTGCCGGCAGAAGCGATGGATGAGCCGGAAATCGAGTTGCTGTATACCCACCTCCATCTCATCCGGACCGCGCAGTTTGCACCCGGTGTGCAGGAGCTTGAACAGTATATCCTGGAAAATCCCGGCGATTTCCAGGCCCGGTTCCAGCGCGCATCGCTCCACCTTGTCAATGACGAATACGACGCGGCAATCCGGTTGTTCATGGCATTGAAGAGTGACCGGAATAATGGTACAAACACAGCGGTACGGTCCCTGATTGCCATTTTTTCCATCCTGGGTGAGTCTCACCCTCTGACCAGAAAGTACAGCCCCCAGGTGCTGAACAAACCCGATTAACCCGTAGCCCGCGGCGGATGGTGTCGGGGAGACCATTTCCCGCAACCGATGCCCGGCAAAGAGCTGTCCAATTACCCTGTTGCCCCAAAACGCCACTGTAAAGGCCTATCTGATGCTGACCGTCACAGCATTTTGCTGGGCCTGCAATGCCGTCTTTGCGCGGCTGGCCGTCGGAGAGGTCTCCCCCTTGCTCCTGGTGACCTTGAGGTGGACCGGCGTCACGGTGTTACTGGCCTTCATTGCCCGGCAATCCATCCACCATGACTGGGAAAAGCTGAAACCCCATCTTCCCCTGCTGTTTCTGATGGGATCCCTGGGGTTCGCGGCCTTCAATGCCCTGTTTTACCTGTCCGCCTATACCACCACGGCCCTGAATATTGGCATTATCCAGGGGGCTATTCCCGTGTTTGTGTTATTGGGTGCCTTTCTGGTGTACCGGACCCGGGTATCACTCCGGCAGGGCATGGGCGTGGTACTGACGATGACGGGGGTCGGCATGGTTGCGTCCGCAGGGAGCCTCGAACGCCTGGTTGCCCTGACGGTCAATCAGGGGGATTACCTGATGATCCTGGCGTGCCTGCTGTATGCGGGGTATGCGGTCTGCCTCCGAAAAATAAACTCGGTTTCCACGCTGAGCCTCTTTTCCGTGGTGGCGGTGGCAGCGGCCATTGCCTCCTTTCCCATGAGTTGGGTGGAATACAGCCGGGGGGAGTTGCTGTGGCCGACGACGAAGGGTTGGGTGATTGTGTCCCTGGTCACGGTGTTTCCCTCCTTCATCGCCCAACTGTGTTTTATCAAGGGGGTGGCGACCATTGGTCCGGGCCGGGCCGGTATTTTCGTGAACCTGGTCCCCGTGTATGCCGCGGTGCTGGCCGTTCTCATCCTGAGCGAACCGTTCCGGCTCTTTCACGCAGTGGCGTTGATCCTGGTGATCGGTGGCATTGCCCTGGCGGAGAAGGGAAAATTTCAGACGGGTATTCCAAGATAACCTGAACAAGCAAAAATGAATGAGCCAAAGAGAGCGAAACTGACGGCAGATCAGTTGCTGGCCGGTACCGGGCTGGATGAGAAAATCGAAAACTCCTGGTTTCTCCCGCATTCCCCGGAACCGGCGGTAGGATGCCCGCCGCCCTTTTCCCTGGTGATCCGGGAAACCGCCATGCAGTGCAACCATGCTGCCGTGGAAATCAATGGAAAGCGGATCGACCGGTTTCCGGGAGTCACCCTGCACCTGGCCGGGGATGGAGAGGACCTGGTGCCCCTGGACCGGGGATTGATCCGGGATGCCGACGGGGACAGTTACTGGGACCTGACGGTCTCTCCGGGCAAGACCTGGAAAGAAAGAGGGGACCGGGGATGGTCCCGGTTCGCGTTGCCGTTCCAGCTGTCCAATATATTCGAGAATGATACCCATCACGGGATCGCCATGTTTCTTTATCATTCGGGACAGGTCTCGCCGGTCTATTTTCAGGTCGTTGCCGAGACCAAACCCTTTCTGTGTCCGGACGGGTTTCAGGCCAGGGGGTATCTGGCCGCCGCCGTCGACAGTCCCGATCCGGGGGCCGTTCAATCCGCTCTCCAGCGGTACCGGCAGGAGAAGCGGTGCCAGCATCCCATCCTGCCGCTGGAGCATTGGCGGAGTGCGCGAACCCGGCCCTACCTCGATGCCATTGGACAGGGGTTTGGCAGTGAAACGTCCCTGGTCAGCGGGCTGGTGGTGGACGATGGGATTTATGCCACACCCTGCCACACGGTGTGTGGAGACTATCCCTACCCCCGGGCCATGAAATTTGGTATCTGGTCCGCCACGAAGACGGCATTTTGTACCCTCGCCTGCCTGCGGCTTGCCCGGATTTCAGGGGAGGACCCCCGCCAGGCCGTGATTTCGGACCTGTTGCCGGAAGCGGCCGGCCGTTCCCGCTGGCGGGAAATCACCGTCGGCGACTGCCTGAACATGGCCAGCAGTATCGGCACGGCGGCCCCGGAACGGGAGCCCCTAGATATCTTTGCGGATTACCTGCTGGAATACGAGCAGGCCAGTGAATCGGAATTGGGGCTGGAAAGTTACCGCCACTACTTCGACTGGTTTCTCGCTCCCGGCCAGCATGAAAAGAACACGGCTGCCCTGGCCTGCCCGGGTTATCCGTGGCCACCCGGTACCATTGCCCGGTACCGGGACCAGGACCTGTATATCACGGGCGTGGCGCTGGACGTCATGCTGAAAAGACTCCGGGGCCCGGATGCACGGCTGTGGGACATGGTCCGTGACGAGGTGTATCGGCCGGCCGGAATCTTTCATGCTGTGAAATTCCATACCCTTGAATCGGACCCGTCGAAGGAAGTGCCACTGAGTGATGCCGGCCTGTTATTGACCCTGGACAATATCGCCCGCCTCGGCAAGCTGATTCTGGACCGGGGAAGGATCGGGGACCGACAGGTCCTGGACCAACGGATACTCGATGAAATCTTCGATCACAGCCGGGAAAAGGGGCTCCCCACGGGGACGCACACGACGGACGGCGAGATTCATTACCATGGCGGGACATGGCATTTGCCCTACCGGTCCTTGAGCGGAAAGTCGTACTGGATTCCGACCATGCGCGGTTACGGCGGCCAGCTGATCCAGACCCTGCCGAACGGGACCACTGCCTTCAGGTTCGGCTTTGATGAGGGTGAAACGGAAGAGCGTTACGATGCGCTCAAGCTTGCCAGGCTGTCGGACGGGATCCGGCCGTTCTAGGGCCGGGCATTTACCGCCCGTTTCCGGACGGGGCCCTGGCGAGTTCTTCGATCATCGCTTCGCGCATGAGGTACTTCTGGGGTTTGCCGGTGACGGTCATGGGCAGTTCCGGTTTGAAACGGATGTATCGTGGAATCTTGTAGTGCGCAATCCGGTTCTCGCAGAATTCCCTGACCTGGTCTTCCGTCAGGTCTGCCGATTTTTTCAGGACGATCCAGGCGCATACCTCTTCCCCGTATTTTTCATCCGGCACCCCGACACCGGCACCCCGAACACCTGGACCTCCTGGATGTGGGGGTGACTGAACAGGAATTCCTCGATTTCCCGGGGATAGATATTCTCCCCGCCGCGGATCAGCATGTCTTTCAGCCGGCCGACGATGCGGCAATAGCCTTCCTCGTCAATCATTGCCAGGTCCCCGGAATGCATCCAGCCCGCCGGATCAATGCATTCCCGGGTATGCAGGTCGTCGTTCCAGTATCCCTGCATGACCGAGTATCCCTTTGTGCACAATTCGCCGGTTTGTCCGGTTGCGACCGTCCTGCCGCGTTCATCGATGATCTTGACCTGGGTATGCGGATGGATGCGTCCGACCGTGGACACTTTTCTCTCGATGGGATCGTCCACATGGGTCTGAAACGACACCGGACTGGTTTCTGTCATCCCGTAGGCAATCGTCACCTCGTCCATCCGCATTTCCTCCAGTGGTGTGTAAAAGAATGCGAACTACTTTTCGTTGGATTCGGTTTT
>WTGA01000110.1 GCA_011523765.1 Gammaproteobacteria bacterium | reverse complement strand
CCCACACCGGACTTGCACCGGCAACACTGGCACCAGTTAGCCTGGCGCTCATGAAGACCCGGTCCGGACAAGTTCCAATTACTTGCCGTAACCATGGAACATGGGAACAGAAAAAAGGAGATAGTAATAGGGGCAACTTCCCGGGGTGGTCCCGATTACCCAAAACCCCCTGAATTAATTGAAAACTGGATTGAGTTGCGGACAGTTTTCTGGATTTTATTGAAGGGGGCAATTGGTCATTCACAACGCCCCCTTTGACCTCGGGTTTCTGGATCATGAATACCAGTTAGCCGGGTATGGGAAAAAGCCGATTTCATCCGCTTTTGACGTTTTCGACACACTCGAACTGGCAAGGAACATGTACTCCGGCAAACCGAACTCCCTGGATGCCTTGTGCAGGCGTTACAATGTGGATGTTTCCCATCGGGATAAACACGGGCAATGCTGAATTGCTGTTGGAAGTCGCTGACAAATTGATGGGGGAAGTCATTGACGAATTGCAGGAGGCCGAGAAAAAGAAATGGTGGGGAGGGTTACTTTTGATTTCAGCCGTCGTCCTTTTATTGGTGGCCATCCGTTTATGATCTTGAGCGGTCCGTCCACGACAAGATAATTTTGAATAAATGCAGCATCACATAAAGGAACTGGACGAATTGGAGAGAGACCGGACCGGGATAATGACTAACAAACAAGGGCCTGTTTGAAGCTGAAATACCGCTGTCAGATTGAACTCTGGCCAGGGTCTCGGAGTTGCCGTTCTTTCTTGTCATGCACAAAAGAGGTTCCTTACATTTCGATCCCTACATTCTGCTTCTGTAATTGGTTGGCAACGTACGACATCAAGCCTGGAATCCCCGCTTCATAGGCAATCGGGTTGCTTTGGGTCCGCCAGACATATCCCAGATCTTCCAGCCCCAGCAGGGTCTCCAGCCCGTTCTTCCCTTCCTTGGCACAAACCGCCTCCACTTCTTCCCTTAGTATTTTTTCGTGAATCGTCGGACCTTTTTCACGAAACAGATGGGTCAGGTGCCTTGCAATGCCCAGATAGCCTGCGTTGCGCAGTTCATTATAGCGGTCCACGTACATCATATCTCTTTCCTCGCCGACCTCCTTCTTCACCGCCTGGACGTGCCTCCCATCAATGATCTCGCCCCGCTGAATTTGCGTGCACAGGGCCTGTCCCCACAACTGAATGAAGAAGGGATACCGTTGCGCCCGCTGTACCACGTCTTCCACAACCCCCGGTGCGAAGGTAATGTTGAAATCCTGTAGAGGCTTTACCAAGGCCTCGGCCGATGCGTTGGGAGAGAGTCTCATAACCGGAAATTTTTTACTGCGGCTCCAGAAACTGGCCCCGGCCATACTCATCCGGTTCCGCAGACCTGGAGTTCCGGCCAGTACGAGGAAAAACGCTTTACCCCCTCCCCGCACCTTCTGGCTGGCGTCAAGCAGGACCTGCGCCACCTTCGGTTCCAGCATGTGGGCTTCATCAATGATCAGTACCCAAGGGTGGGAGGTGCATCGTTTCTGGATCAGTTGGGTTGCGTTGAGCACATGGCCATCTTCCAGTTCAACGGAAACATTGAACAACTTCAGGTCAATCCCGCTGGATACCTTTTTCACTTTCAGGCCGCCAGTGGCGGCGATCTCTGCCAGCAACGCCTGGGGGGAGGGAATGTCATCCGGCGTCATCCAGGCCGAAGAAACCGTGCGATACTCTCTCCGGATATTTTTCTGAAGGAAACGCAGAAGAGCGGTCTTGCCGTTGCCCCGGGGCCCGTAGACGATCATGTCCTGGGCTATTGGGCGGCCCTGGACCAGTGTGCGCAGACACCGGTTGAAATAATCCTGTTCCCGACCCCGGCCCGCCAAATGGGGAGGAATGGTCCCCGTGCCGGGAAGGAACAGTTCTTCTAACGGGGTCTCATTGGGCATAGTGTTGGATCTGTACGGTTACTACAAACCGTAGAATATCTCATGTTGAAAGCCGTCACCTACCGTCGGGCTGTCAGTCGGCCTGCATAGTATGATGGCACGCGGGACAAACTTCCAATCATGAGAAAATAGAATTGAATCGCTTCCTGCAATCACAGCCCTCCGGAGTGGTGCTTTTGTCTGCGTGGCTGGAGCAACAGGGGATTGCGATGACCTCCAAAACCAGGCCAGGGACCATGGGCTGATCGAGTCGATCGAGCCCGGTGCATGGGTTCGTACGGGGGATCCGGTAGACTGTCTGGGTGCGGTCCATATCTTGCAGACCCAAACTGGGTCGACCATCCATCCACGGGGTCCATTCCACCAAACCCGGCCGGCAATCTTCCAGCGCTCCGGGGACCGCACCAGCGGGTGATCAATAGGCGGGCTCGCCGTTCCCCTCCAATTATCCAGTTCCGGATGTGGATCGTAGACAAGATGATCCGGGTCCCATTCCAGAATGTTCTCCATAACCCCAGATCAAGGTTGTTTTTCAGCCCGCGAGCGAATGCGCGCAAACCATTCACCGTTTCCGCATCGAGTCTTTCATAGATGCGGCGAGGGGGGCCGCCAATGCGCGGCTGATGGCAGCCGGTCGGTAATTTTTCAAAACCTGTACGGCTTGCCGGCATCATTCAGGCCAGGCTTTAATCGCCTCCGCCATGTCCTCATAGTCCCTTTTCTGTTCCCGTGACAGACAAGCGACGATCTTCGATACCACCAGATCAATGGGATGGCGATGGCCACCCCGTTTGAGGCAGTAATCGGTTCTTTGGTTGGGAACGGTATCAAGGAACCGCATTCCATGAACGTCACAATAAGGGGCCGGGTTTCACCTTGAATGACCGCATCGACCATTTCGGGCCCTCCTTTCAATTCAGCTCCTTTTAACCATGTGAATTGACCGACAAAATCAAGATCCACCACTGCCTGGGGGGGGGGTCGCGAAATTAAAGCCCGTTGAGGACCGGTGGTTTCGATGCAAGGCCAATGCGGCACCTCCATACAGCCGCAGTTGGCTTGGCAAAGGACTCATGCCGCACCACAACTGCTGCATCTTCCATGAATTCATTGTGATTTTGTTTGGGGGGGTTCCGCACGATTGTTTATTCCGGGCGAATTAGAATTTACCCGAATATTTGCTCTCCCATTCTTTTTTCGTCTACTCTGACTAACAGTCACTCCGTCAAACCGGCAACTGTCAGATCAAGCGTTTAATCAGGTCGACCAACCCTCTGCATCTTCAGTGCACAGTTGAATTTCACCCGATCCAGAAACCAGCGCAATCTCTATCCCCGCATCACGGCATCGCCCAACCATCCTGCAGGCGATTCGTTCGGTCTCTTGATGAAATGGCACCGCAGCAATCAATCGGTCAGCACCAGTCCGCTCGTCAAGTAGCATGCCAACCGCCTCATAGAGGTGCTTTCGTAGCTTCGATTTTTGTCCCGAATGGCGCGTGTTGATGATGCCTCCTTTTGCTTCCACCACGACGCGGCAACCCCCCAAGTCTGTAACGATGTCGCCCTGCCCAGGCGTGAATTCGATAACAAGTGTTTGGTGCTGGCGGGAGTAAATTCCAGCGTCCCGAGTCTGTCCTATTTTGCAAATTCTTTCAAATCCCTTACCCCTCAACCACTCGAAAATGTCGAACTGCTGGGCATGTACTCCATCGGGATGCAAGCACACTTTATTTGCACCCTGATTGAACATCCACTGAGCTACGGCAAGCATGACGGCTGCTTCGTACAGATGCTCTTCAAAATCTCCGTCACATTTTCCTGCCCTGCCAGGCGGCGGCGGTTTTTTCGTGATAAAGGTCATGGTGCCTGATCTTGGTTTGCCCTGTGATGTCCGCAGCGGAACGGTAGTTTGTGCAATGCGGGAATCATACCTGAAAGTGCCCTCTTACGCTATTTCACAGCCGTCCGTTCGCGCCGCGCCAGCGTGCCTCGCTCGCAGCCGAGACACGCCGCCATCTTGGTCACGTTCCAGCCCATCTCATCCATGCTTTCGCGGACCAGTTCACCCAAGTGTGGCGGGTTCATCATCGGCATTTATCAGTTCCTCTCAATGATTGTGGTCTATCGCTATTGCGGTGGTCTCCTCAAACCTGCAAGTACCTTACGGAAGCTGCTGAGCCCGGCTTCCAGGTTCTCGATGATCTCTTCGGCAAGGACATCAGGTTCAGGCAGGTTGTCGAGGTCGGTCAGGTTCTTGTCCTTGAGCCAGAATATGTCGAGGCTGGTCTTGTCGCGGGCTTTTATCGCTTCGTAGCTGTAGCTGCGCCAGCGTCCTTCCGGCGAATCTGTTTCGTCCCAGGTTGCCTTGCGCCGGTGTCGATTCTGGGGATTGTAGCAATGGACGAAGTCCGACAGATTCTCATACCGCATTGGTTTTTTCTTCAACGTGTGGTGAATGTTGGTGCGGTAATCGTAGTACCAGACCTCCCTGGTCCAGGGGTTCGGGCTGGCTTCGTGGTTATCAAAAAAGATTACATTGGCCTTGACTCCCTGCGCGTAGAATACCCCTGTTGGAAGGCGCAGGATGGTATGCAGGTCAGTATTTTCCAGCAACTTCTGACGGATGATCTCGCCGGCGCCTCCCTCGAACAGTACATTGTCCGGTACGACAACGGCAGCGCGACCGGTAGTTTTCAGCATCGTGCGAATGTGTTGCACGAAATTCAGTTGTTTATTTGAAGTTGTTGCCCAGAAATCCTGTCGGTTATAGATCAGGTCATCCTTTTCCTGCTTGCCTTCTTCGTTTGTAAAGCTCATGGAACTTTTTTTTCCAAAAGGTGGATTAGCCAATACGTAGTCGAAACGCTTGCCAGAATCGGCTACCAGAGAGTCATTCGGTGATATGGGCGCTCCTCCCTCAATTTCACCGATATTGTGCAAGAACAGGTTCATCAGGCACAGACGGCGTGTGCTGGCAACAATCTCATTGCCATGAAAGGCCTCGTGTTTCAAAAACGCTTTCTGTTCCTTATCGAGATTGAAATTGTCCGGGTCGGTCATGAAGTCGTAGGCGGCCAGAAAGAAACCGCCTGTACCGCAGGCCGGGTCTGCGATCACCTTGCCGGGCTCGGGCCGTACACATTCGACCATAGCGCGGATCAGAGCACGAGGTGTGAAGTACTGCCCGGCGCCGGATTTCGTATCCTCGGCGTTTTTCTCCAGCAATCCTTCGTAGATATCGCCTTTGATGTCAGCGCCCATCGTGACCCATTCGGTTTCGTTGACCATATCAATGAGGCGGTATAGTTTTGCCGGGTCCTGGATTTTGTTCTGGGACTTGGTGAAAATCTGTCCAAGCATACCGGTTTTGCTGCCGAGTGCGCGAAGCAGGGCGATATAATGGTCTCCAAGCCCCGCACCGCTTTTCGACCGCAGACTCTGCCAATTGTAAACAGGGATACCAACATCGCGGCTGTAAGGAGGTTTGGAGTATTCGTCGGCCATCTTGAGGAAAATCAGCCAGGTGAGTTGTTCCAGATAATCGCCATATCCAACCCCGTCATCGCGCAGGGTGTCGCAAAAACTCCAGACTTTGGAGACGATAGGGGCGATGTTCATATAACAGTATCCTCGTCCGTGGTTTGCTGTGTCAGGGCATGTCCGGCTGCCGTTCGCCGATAACGCTGGTTCTGGCTGGTTGGATTGTCGGGGAGCGTCATTTCGATCAGCCCGGCTTCAAGGGCGGGTCGTAGATACGCAGAGATGAAATGAGGTCGGTGAGCCAGATTCAAGGCAGCTTGTAATTCGGCGCGGCTCAACTCCCCGACAAGGGCAACAACCAGTTGCTGACATGATGAAAAGCTTGTTCGGTACCTTGTTCGGTACCTTGTTCGGTACCTTGTTCGGTATCCTGTTCGTATGGCTCCGGGCGTGCCCGTTCATGTACCGGAAGGCGAACCAGGAACCAGATACGATCCTCGTCGCTTTCAAAGACCGGGGGCGGTGAGCCGTTCTCTCGCATGGCCCGCAATATCTTCGGGATTCCCGTGGACCGGCCTTCGGCCAAATCAAGTTCTTTGAGAAATTCCCCGATACGGCGGTTCCGGTAACGACGGCTGGTTATTTGCCCCGTCCGTAAGTCCTCCATGCGGATTGACCGATCGGCGCCGGGGAAGCTCGTGACAGTCAGTTCTTCCGGTGTGATGCGTACTTCGACCGGCTCCGCTCCTCGTAGGAGCGGTGATAGATCGCGTTGACCAAGGCCTCTTCAATAGCGGCGTGGGGGAAATTCCAGAATCGTTCCGCTTGCGGCTGATGCGGATGCTTGATAACCGTTTCCTTCAGGTAATTCCGAACGATGAAATCAATGGCATCGCGCAGGATGTCCGACAAAGGCCCTCGAAATTCCTTTTCCTCGAAGCGGTCGCCGCCGGCGCCATCGGGGAACCACACAACGTCAATCTGGGTTGCGGGAAAAAATGGTGGATTCAGGGGGTTTTTCCGGGAATCGCCAACTTGACCCGTTGATTTTACGGGGCCGGGAAACCCGAATCCCGTTGTAGTGCCGACCTTTGGGGGGTCGGTTAAATCAAATCAATCCGTTGTATTTTTTTGGTGCCGAGTTGCGGAAGCCGGGTTAGGGCATGTGGATTTTTGCGGTTGATCTGGTATGATTCTCCGTACATTAACCCGATTCATTGTAAGGATGAACACATGAACAGGATGGTATATCCATTGTCGGCTGGTTTGTGGCGGCAGTCCGGGGGTTGCACCGCTGCCGCAATTCTGGTGTTCTCCGTCTGCGTGTTTCCGTTCCGGGTTCCGGCGGTGGAGCTGTTCCCGGTAGGGAGTGAGGTTACCGGACATCTGGATACCACCATTTCGACAGGTGTGGCGGTCCGCACCCGGGGGCGGGCCAGTGATTTGGTCGGGGTTTCCAATGGAGGGACGGCACACTCCATCAATGAGGATGACGGCAATCTCAATTATGACAAGGGCGATGTCGTCTCCGCCAACGTCAAGATAACCCACGAACTGGATGTCAGCCGGGACAACCTGGGACTCTTTTTGCGGGCATACTATTTCCACGACCAGGCGGTCGCGGATAACGATCCCGCACGCACGTCCCTGTCGGGAAAGGCCAAACGGTATGCCGGGTCCGACATCAAGCTCCTGGATGCCTATGTCAGCGGTCATTTCGACCCGGGCGGGACTCCGGTTTCCATACGGGCGGGCAACCAGGTGATCAGCTGGGGAGAAAGTGTTTTCCTGCGCAACGGCCTGAACTCGATCAACCCGGTGGATGTCTCGAAACTGCGGGTCGCCGGGGCCGAGTTGCGGGATGTGCTCGAACCGGTCCCGGCACTGAACCTCAGCGCCGGCCTGACCGGCAACCTTTCGGTGGAAGCCTTCTACCAGTTCCGCTCCGTGCATACGGAAATCGAGCCGGCCGGCACCTTCTTCTCGACCAATGATTACGCCAGTCCCGGCGGCCGCATCGCTCATACCGGTTTTGGCCAGGTACACTATGCCGATGACAACGACGGGACTCCGGACCCGGGTTGTAATCCGCTGCCTGCGGGGGGCCTGTGTTCACGGGTGCCACGGGCCGGGGACCGGGATGCCGGTGACGACGGCCAGTTCGGTCTGGTGCTGCGTTATTTCGCACCGGGACTGAACAACATTGAACTGGGATTTTACTTTGCCCGCATCCACAGCCGCCTGCCGGTGGTCTCGCTGCGCGCGGGTTCGTTGTCGGAACTGACAATGCCCGGAGGGTTCATGGGCTCGGCCCGTTATTTCCGGGAATTCCCCGAGGACATTGATCTCATGGGCCTGAGCTTCAACACCGAGCTGGGCACGACTGGATTCGCCATCCAGGGCGAGCTCTCCTATCGTCGGGACCAGCCGCTCCAGATTGATGGCGCTGAACTGTTTTTCTCTGCCCTGTCTCCTCTTCGGAATGTCCCTGGTCCCTTTGCCGGCCTGGGAAGGCTGCTCGCCGCGAACAGCCAGACCGGCCCCCTGGACTCCGGCCAGGAACTTTCCGGTTACCGACGCAAGGATGTGCTGCAGGGCAGCCTGGCGCTGACCAGGGTGCTGGGCCCCATGTTTGGGGCGGACCAGACCGTGTTCCTGGTCGAGACCGGTTTCACCCGGGTCCGGGACATGGAGAAAAAATCGGAACTCCGGTACGAGGGACCGGGCACCTGGACCAGCGCGAACCCGGTTTTTACCGCGAATGGACTGCAGCCCGCAACCCAGGCCGGTGGCTTTGCGGACCCGTTCTCCTGGGGATACCGGCTGTTGATGCGTACCACCTACAGCAACGCGGTCGGTCCCGTGACTCTGTCTCCGGAGGTCGCCTTTGCCCACGATGTAAACGGTACGGCCCCTTCCCCGATCGGCAATTTCGTTGAAGACCGCAAGACGATCACGCTGGCGCTCAATGCCAGTTACCTGCATTCATGGCAAGCGCGTTTGTCCTATACCAACTCGTTTGATGGGGGTCCCCACAACCTCCTGCGGGACCGTGATTTTCTGTCGTTCACGCTGAACTATTCATTCTGACCGGTCAGTGAGGACTGATGACATGAACAATCCAAATAACCGGGCACTTCCCGTCGTGTTGCTGGTGGCGATGATGGCCGTGGCAACGCCAGCGGCGGCAAAGGTGAGCAGCGAGACGGCGGCAAGACTGGGCAACGAGCTGACCCCCCTGGGTGCGACGAGGTCGGGCAACGCATCCGGGTCGATCCCGCCGTGGCAGGGCGGGATCACCGAACCACCCGGGGACTACCGGCCGGGAAAGCATCTTCCCGATCCCTTTGCAGACGACAAGCCGCTGTTTACCATCACCGCTGAAAACTACCGCGATTACGAAGCCAATCTTTCGCCCGGCCAGGTTGCACTTTTTCAGCGCTATCCGGCGTCCTTCCGGATGCCGGTCTATCCCAGCCGGCGCACCGCCTCCCTGCCCCAGCGAATCTACGACAAGACGGTCGCCAATGCCACCACCGCGACACTGACCGGGGACGGCAACGGGGTCATGCATGCCGCCGAGGGAATCCCGTTTCCGATTCCGAACAACGGGCTGGAAGCGATCTGGAACCACCTTTTGCGTTACCGCGGCAAGACGATCGTCCGTTCGGTGGGCCAGGCTGCTCTCACTGCCGAGGGGGCCTATATCATCGTGCAACTCAAGGAGGAGGTACTCTGGGCCTACCAGCAGCCGGGAGCCACGACCTCGAATATCGACAACATACTGGTTTATTTCATCCAGGAGGTGGTCTCTCCGCCACGACTCGCCGGGCAATTTACGCTGGTTCATGAAACACTCAACCAGGCCGTGAAACCGCGCAAGGCATGGGTCTACAATCCCGGCCAGCGAAGGGTGCGCCGCGCACCCAATGTCGCTTATGACAATCCCGGCACGGCTTCGGATGGTCAGCGTACCAATGATGACTACGATATGTACAATGGTTCGCCGGACCGTTATGACTGGGTTCTGGTGGGTAAGCAGGAGCTCTATATTCCCTACAACAGTTATCCCTTGCAGAGCGATCAGCACCGGTTCGACGACATTCTCGGCCCGGGCCATATCAATCCGGACCTGACGCGCTATGAGTTGCACCGGGTATGGGTCGTCGATGCCCGGCTCAAACAGGGAACCAGTCATCTCTACGCCCGGCGCACTTTCTATCTGGACGAGGACAGTTGGCATATTGCCGTGGTGGACCAGTACGATGGACGGGGCGAGATCTGGAGGGTGCAACAGGCCAACCTGTTCAACAACTATTCAGTGCCCCTGGTCGGAAGCGCGGCATCAACCATTTACGACATCCAGAACGGGCGATATCTTGTCACGGAACTGGTCAATGAATATGAGCCGGCCCGGTTCGATGTTCCGCTAGAGAGGGCCCGCTTCACCCCGGAAGTGCTGCGCAATCTTGGTCGCCGCTAGTCCGGGGAGGGGCAGATAGCCGGTGCGGCCCCTGCTCGTCCTTGCGTTGATGCTGGTTTCCGCGGGTTTCGGGTTCCGGTCCGGCGCGGAACCACTGAGCGAGGCGGCTCCGGTGTTGGCCTGTCCCGAGTGCGGGAAGATCACGGATGCGATCCGGGTTTCTGAAAGCATTCTGGCGGTCGGGGAGCGTGGCCTGGTCGTGCACGGCACATCCGGAAACGGCTGGACGCAGATTGCGGCACCGGTCCGGCGCATGCTGACGGCCATTGCCCGAGCCGGCAATGGCCATCTCGTTGCCGTCGGTCACGATGCCCTGATACTGAACAATGCGGGAATCGATACGGCCTGGACAGTCGTTCAGGCGAGTCCGCAACAGGATATCCCGTTGCTTGATATCTGGATGGACGGGGACGGCAGAGGGCTGGCGGTGGGGGCCTACGGGTTGGTCCTGACGACGGAGGACCATGGACACCGCTGGTCGCCTCGTACGCTGGACCCGGAAGCCCCGCATTTCTATGCTGTCCGTGAGGATTCGGACGGGACACTGTTCATCGTCGGTGAATTCGGCGCGGTATTCCGTTCCCGGGATCAGGGTAAAAGCTGGGCTTCGCTCGAGACCGGCTGGGACGGCACTTTCTTCGGACTCCGGGCAGGGCCTGCGGGAAGACTCCTGCTCTACGGCCTCGAAGGAACCATTCTGGACAGCCGCGATGGCGGGGAGAGCTGGCAGCGTCTTGAAAGCGGTGTGTCGGCTTCCCTTTATGATGCGGTGTTCATGCCGGATGGCCGCGTCGTGGTCGTCGGTGCCGACGGCATCGTCCTGGTCGAATCGGCAGGAAACTTCCAGCGCATCCCTTCCTCCCGGCGCGGGGCGATTTCCACGGCCTTGGTCTCAGACCCGGATTCCGTGCTGCTGTTCGGTGAGAACGGAATCAACAGACTGTCTCTTGCCGGGGAGCCGGGCGAACGGGAGAACAGGCCGTAATTTGCCGGGGGTAGCGTGGGGGTAGGGAGCCGTTGGCCGGAGCAGGTTGAAAAGGCACTGTTCGGGCATCGTCGACTGGTGATCACCCTCTTCGTGCTGGTGAGTATCGGTCTCGCAGTGTCGGCTGCTCGACTCGAGATGGATGCCGGTTTTGAAAAGCATTTGCCCCGTGATCACCCCTTCATGCAGGTCTTCACCGAATACCAGTCCGAATTCGGCGGTGCCAATCGGCTGTTAATTGCGGTTCGCGCACATTCCGGAGATATCTATACCGCCGCGTTTATGGAAACGCTCCGGGCTGTCACGGATGCGGTCTTTTTCCTGCCGGGAGTCAACAAGGCCTCCGTGCATTCGCTGTTCACGCCCAATGTCCGTTTTATCGAAATCGTGCGCGGCGGGTTTTCGGGCGGCAACGTGGTTCCCCCGGACTATCAGGGTACGGAAGCGGACCTGAAACGGATTCGGGCCAACGTGCACAAGGCCGGGATCGTCGGACGATTGGTAGCCAACGACCTTTCCGCCGCGCTGGTCACGGCGGAACTGGTCGAGACCGATCCCCGCACCGGCCAGCGGTTGGACTATCTTGAGGTCTCCCGTCTCCTGGAGGAAGAGTTGCGAGCCCGCCACACGGATTCGGAAACTGATATCCACATCATTGGTTTTGCCAGGATGATCGGCGAGATTGCCGGCCATGCGGGTGATGTCATGCTGTTTTTCGTCACCGCCTTCCTGCTGTCGTGGGCCCCTGTCTACTTTTTCACCCGTTCAGCGGGGTATACCTCGTTGCTGATGCTGTGCTCCATGATGGCGGTTGTCTGGACGCTGGGTCTGCTTTCGCTACTCGGTTTGGACATGGACCCGATGTCGATCCTGGTCCCGTTCCTGGTCCTGGCAATCGGCATCTCCCATGGAGTCCAGGTTGCCGGGGCTGCCGGGCATGCCATCCGGAACGGCACTTCGGAAACCACGGCATGTCGGCTCGCTTTCCGTCGGCTCGCTGTTCCGGGGTCGGTGGCCCTGGCCAGCGATTGTGCCGGTTTCCTGACCATCCTGATCATTGATGTGCAGATCATTCGCGATCTTGCAGTGACCATGAGCATCGGTGTGGCGGTGATCGGGTTGACCCATCTCATGCTTTTGCCGGTGTTGATGTCCTATGTCCGGCACCCCCGCGGATACCGGGCACGCCTGCGGGCGGCCAGCCGGGCCAGTGCCCCGGTCTGGCGGGGCCTGTCGAACCTGTCTTCGTGGCCTGCCTCCGGGAGGGTACTGTTGTTGGCCCTGATTGTGTTCGGCACCGGTTTTTACAAGGCCAACGAGTATGCCATCGGTGATGTCCACGAAGGCGTGCCCGAGTTGCATCCAGACTCCCGTTACAACCGCGACAGCGCAAGGATCAACGGGCTTTTCTCCGTGGGTGTGGATGTCCTGACCGTGATCGTGGAGACCCGCCCGGATGCCTGCATCGATTTCGACATCCTGGATCGGATCGACGATTTTTCGGCGAGAATGGCCCAGGTGCCCGGAGTGCAGTCCACCTTGTCCCTGGCCGGGATTGCCCGCAAGGTCCATGCTGGCTTCAACGAAGGCCATCCGAAATGGCAGACCCTGCCGCGCACATCGTCTGCACTGGTGCAGGCGACCGGCCCGATGGAGACCGGTTCCGGCCTCCTCAATGCAGACTGCTCGCGGATGCCGGTTCTGATTTTTGCCGCGGACCACCGCGCGGAAACCATCGACCGGCTGGTCCGGGCGGTCACTGCCCAGGCCGCCATCCATGACAGCGACCGGGTCCGCTTCCGGCTTGCTACCGGAAACCTGGGGGTGATGGCGGCGACGAACGACCTCGTCCGGGAAGCGGAGTTCGAGATGCTGGCCTGGATCTACAGTGCCGTCATTGCGCTGTGCCTGGTCGCGTTTCGTTCCATCCGCGGAACCCTCTGCGTGGTACTGCCGCTGGCACTCGTCTCCACCCTTGCCTTTGCCCTGATGGCACTGCTTGAAATCGGGCTGAAGGTTTCAACTCTGCCGGTCGCTGCCCTCGGGGTGGGGATCGGGGTGGATTACGGAATTTACATTTTCAGCGATATCAAGCGACGGCTGGATGCGGGAGCGACTCTTTCCGATGCGGTTCACGGAGCCTTTGCCGTCACCGGCAACGCGGTACTGGTGACCGGTCTGACCCTGGCCCTGGGGGTCATGACCTGGATATTTTCCGGCCTCAAGTTCCAGGCCGACATGGGAGTGCTGTTGGCGTTCATGTTTCTGGCCAACATGGCCGGCGCGGTGTTGCTTGGACCGGCACTTGCCTGGTTGCTTTTCGGGAAATCCGGCCGCCCCCGTGGAAAACCATCGAAAGCCCCCTGATGGCCGGTCGCCGGTTCCGGCCAGTTTTCCGTGGGGCGGACCCGGAGTGGAATATTTTGCGAAATCCGCTTGCACCGGGAAAGCCGGGTGGAAATGCGGGGGAAGCGATGGCGCTGGATGCGGAGTCTTTCCGTGCCGGACGGCTCGGACAGAGGAGACCGGAAGCCATGGCCAACTCCGGCAGTACCGGGTGCTTGTATTGGAGGACTTCGCTACCTCTCCGGCAGTGCCGTGGGGCCCCGCTGAAACGGTTGCGGGGCTGCAGCTTGATATCATCCGGCTTATCAGGGAAACTGCGGCCTGGGGGTTCCCTTGTACGGTGCGCTTCAACTTTTGGGAACGCGATCAGGGTATTTGCCGTATGGCTGGAGAAAGATACGATGGCTGAATGGCGCACATTCACCGGGTCTGTGTCTGGCAGCCTGCGCCGGATTTTGCAGTTCCATTGGGGGGGTTGGGGAGTAAACCGCAAGAGAGGCTGTCTTCCGGGCCGAAACGGGCTGGCATGACCGGAGAGGACGGGTACACGGTGGACGAAGGGAAGCCCGGCCCCCGGGCCCTCAATTGACGGCATGGACTTTGTGATGGACAGAATATGACCCTTCTCGTCGACATCCAGGCGCAGAACTGGATGAACAACCAACAGGTACTGGAGATCCTGCCGGATATCCCGCGGGGAAAAATCCGGTTTTATCCGGAACTGGGCAATCCTTCGGATATCCTGATGCTGGCCTGCGACCGGTTGCGGCCCGGGCTGGCCGGGGAATTGCCGAATCTGCAGCTGGTGCAGAAGATGGGGGCCGGCGTGGAAACCATGGTGAATGACCCCGGCCTGCATCCCGATGTCCGTCTTGCGCGAATCAAGGCGGAGGAAGTGGCCCTGGAAATGGCACGCTTTTGTATCGGTTATGTGTTGAATGACGTGCAAAACGTGACGTTCTTTCGGCTGAACCAGGAACAGTGCCGGTGGCAGCAGAAATCACCGGCCAATGTCCGCAAGGTCAAGGTGGGGGTATTGGGGCTCGGTCAGATTGGAGGGACGGTCGCAAGAATGTTTCGGACGCTGGGTTTTCCGGTGGTTGGCTGGAGCCGGACTCCCAAACAGATAGAAGGCGTCGATTGCAGGCATGGGGATGCGGAACTGGAGAAGGTGCTGGGATTGTCGGACTATGTGATGTGCATCCTGCCTTCGACCCGGGAGACCGGGAACCTGTTTGATCTGGACCGGTTCAGGCAGATGAAACCGGGCGCAATGCTGGTGAATGTTGGCCGCGGGTCGCTGATCAGTGAACGGGACCTGGTGGTGGCCCTGGATTCGGGATATCTTGATCATGCGGTGCTGGATGTTTTTCGGAATGAGCCCCTTGCGCAAGACGACCCGTTGTGGAGGCACGGGAAGGTCACGGTGACCCCCCATGTTTCCGGATGGCATCTGGAGGGAGGTCTTTCGGTGGTGCAGGAAAACTACGTTCGATTGACCCGTGGCCAGCCGTTGCTCAACCAGGTGAGCAGAAAATCCGGGTACTGAACCCGGCAAGTGAACCGAAGTGGATCGCACCATTTGCCCCGGGAAAAGCCATTGACGATGCATTGAGCGGTGTCTCACGCCCTGAACAGCAATCTGCGCCTGTACCCCTGGTTTCACAGTGCGGCCAGTCTGATGGGCTGGTTGCCGGTTTTCTTTCTGTATTTCAACCAGTTTGTCTCCCTCGCCGAGGCCATGCAACTGGGTGCCGTCTATTACTTTTCCGTGTGTGTCTGGGAAGTCCCTTCGGGCTATTTTTCCGACCGTGCCGGGCGCCGGGTCACCCTGTTTCTTGCCGGCTTTTCATTGGTCCTGTCCTACCTGGTTTTCCTGTGTGCCAGCGGGTTTTATTCCCTTGCCCTGGGCCAGTTCTTTCTGGCCCAGGGTGTGGCCATGATGTCGGGGACCGATACGGCTTTTCTGTATGATTCGCTACGGGGTCTGGGCAGGGAGCGGGAATATGAGTCCCGCGAAGCCAACGCGCAAAAATACGGGTTTGCATCCCTGACCATCGCATCCATCGCGGGAGGAGTCCTGGGATCCTACGACCTGCGCCTGGCCTATGTTCTGTCGCTTTTCGGGGCCTTGTGGATGATCTGGCTGGTGTACCGGTTCAGCGAGCCGGATCGCCCGCGAACCGGGAAAACGGAGACCCTGTCCATTTTCCAGGCCATCGGTGAGTGCCTGAAGAAACTGTCGGATACGGTTCTGGCCTGGCTGTTCGCCGTCATGGTGCTGATGTACTGCCTGGAACATGTTGTGTTTGAGTTCTATCAGCCCTACATCAAACTGCTTGACCTGCGCGGGGGGGTGCCCGATGGTTCTCCACTGGTTTCAGGTATGGTGATTGCGGTGTCGATGTTCGGGGGAATACTCGGGGCTGCGTACAGTGTGCGCCTGCACAGCAGGCTGGGGCTCAAGGTGTTGTTGTGTTGCGCGTTTCTGATTCAACTCCTGATCATCGGTTCATTTGCCGTGGTGTTGTCGGTGATGATGCTGGCGGCGCTGTTTTTTCGGAATTTCCCCATGTCCGCGATTCATGCCCCGGTGAATGCGGTCATTGCGCCGAGAGTGGGGAGTCATCTCCGTGCCACCTATCTTTCGCTTCAGAGTTTAGGGGCACGCCTGGCATTCTCCGGCCTGCTCTGGGCATTGTCACAGACGATCGACCAGGAAAATGTCCTGGACTGGGGGAGCCTTTCCCTGGTATTGCGGGAAGTGCTCCTCATTGGGATTGCCGGGGTGGTTGTTCTCGTGGGTTGCATTCCGAAAGTCCTGAAGAAATAATTTGAATCCCGGTGCCGGCCCGGAAGATTTCCAGCCCCCGGATGCGGTTTTCCGGCGGATAGAAGGAGCAGGGCGATCGGAGAGTCTCCAAGGCCTTTCCAGGAGGAGGGGAGACCGGCCGGGAAAAACTCCGAAGTCAGGCGTCCCGGCAGGGACCTCAGTCACCGGTTGGCGAAGTGGGCCCGGACCGGGCCCGTTCCTCCTCGTTCAACGAGGCGTACAGTTCCTTGTTCATGGGCTGGGAAGCGGAAATCACCCTGAAACTGAATTTGTCCGCCGTCGGCCTGCTGGCCCGGATCCGGGTCCGCGAAAAGGCAAACAGGCTGAACAGGAGGGTAGCCAGGGCATTGGACAGGAACAGGCCGGAAGCCCCGGCAAACCCCATGACCTGCGAGGTCAGTATGGGTCCGATAATCGCTCCCACACCGAAGAAAACGAGTAATCCTCCCGCTGTTTGGGCCGCGAAGCTCTTGTCCGCAAAGTCATTGGTATGGGCGGCGCTGATGGAGTACACCACAAATGAAAATGCGCCGTAGAGACTGGTCAGGATAAACAGCACATAGAGCTGCTTGACCGGCAACAGGATAAACCCGACACAGGTCAGGGCTGTCATCGAAGAAATCGCAATGAGCACGACGCGCCGGTCAACCCGGTCGGAAATTTTTCCGATGGGCCACTGCAGCAGCAGGCCACTGAATATCGCGGTCGACATGAAGATGGAAGTGCGGGTGATGGAGAACGCATTGGAGGTGGCATAGACCGGCCCCAGCGTGTAGAACCCGGAGTTGACAAAGCCGGCGGTTGTGGCACCGAGCATGCCCACGGGAGACAACCGGTAGAGCGTGCGCAGGTCGACTTTGGACATTTTGGGCGGGAGGGGGGCCTGGGACTGGGTGAGCAAAATGGGCACAATGGAAATCGAGAAGATGATGGATACGATCGTGAACAGGTAGAAACTTTCCGGATCGGCCAGGGGCAACAGGAACTGGCCCATGCCGGAGGCCGCATAGTTGGTAATCATGTAAAAGGAAAAAACCTGTCCGCGGGTGTCGGGGGTTGCCCGGTTGTTGAGCCAGCTTTCCGTCACCATCACCAGGCCGGCCATGCAGAATCCGGCCAGGAATCTCAGCGCAAACCAGACGAAGGGATCAACCAGCATGATGTGGACCAGCGCGGTGGTGGACATGACGGAAGCGAAAACGGCGAAGGCGCGGATATGACCACCCAGGACCATGAAACGGACCGCAAAGTTTGCCCCGGTCAGCAGGCCGACAAAGTAGCCCGACATGATCAGCCCGGTGACCTGGGGTGAAAACCCTTCCAGCGAGGAGCGGATACCGAGGAGGGTGGTGAACAGGCCAACGGCCATCAGGAACATTCCGTAACTGAGCAGCAGGGAAGCAATGGATCTGAAAATCGGGAACAAGATCAATCTCCGTTTTGGGTCGCTGTGAGAGGGACTGCCGGGGGAGGGCCGCGACTCATTCCCGCCGGGATTGGGCCCTTTGCTGTGCCAGGGCCCAGCCAACGGACTCCCGGACAATTTCCGATGCGTGTCCGGCCCGGGCATGGAGGGCCTGGACGATGCCGGGTTTGTACCGTGCATTGCCAAGGGCGATGGCGATATTCCTCAACCAGCGGATATGGCCGATTCTGCGGATGGCCGACCCTTCCGTCTTTTTCAGGAACGTCTCCTCCTCCCACTGGAACAGTTCCACCAGACTACGGTTGTCCAGCTGGTGCCGGGGACGGAAATCCGCTTCATCCGTCCATTTCGCATATTTGTTCCAGGGACAGACGAGCTGGCAATCATCACATCCGAAGATCCGGTTGCCCATGGGCTTGCGGTACTCCCGGGGAATCGGCCCTTTCAGTTCAATGGTCAGATAGGAAATGCAGCGCCGGGCATCGAGCTGGTACGGGGCGACAATGGCGTTGGTCGGGCAGATATCCATGCAGGCCTGGCAGCGGCCGCAATGCGCGGTGACGGGGGGGTCAACGGGAAGAGGCAGGTCGGTATACAGTTCGCCCAGAAAAAACCAGGACCCGGCTTCCCGGTTGAGTATGTTGGTATGCTTGCCCTGCCATCCCTGTCCGGATTTTTCTGCGAGGGCCTTTTCCATCACGGGGGCACTGTCACAAAATGCCCGATAGCCGAATTTGCCGACCCGGCCGGAGATCCGGTCTGCCAGGGCCTGCAGCCGTTTCCGGATCAGTTTGTGGTAATCCCGGCCCAGTGCGTATCGTGAAATATAGGCTTTTTCCGGTTGTTCCAGCACTTTTTCTGCCGAGGCGGAATGTTCATGCAGATAGTTCATCCTGACCGTGATTGCCCGCAGTGTGCCGGGGACCAGTTCGCCTGGGCGGGTCCTTTTGGTCCCGTGCCGGGCCATGTACCCCATTTCTCCGTGAAATCTTGACCGCAGCCACGCCGCCAGCCGGGCTTCACAGCCGGAGAGATCCACATTCGAGATCGCGGTATGCGCGAAACCGAGCTGCCGCCCCCAGACCCGGATTTGTCCGGCCAGGTCTTTCAGGTTATGATCGTTCATGTTGAGCATGCTGTTTGCGAACGTACCCTGCCTCAACAGGGTAGCCAAGGATGTCAGGAATCATACGCGAAGTCCCCATATACCCAAAGTCTTATTTTCCGGCCAATGCGAGACAAGCCCGATATGCAATCCCTGTTTGGCGGCTGCCAGATGAACGGGTTTGCGGATTTCCCGGTCCGGTCCGTGGACCGTGTCGAGGGCGCGGATGTTGCCGTGGTCGGCGTGCCGGTGGCCACGTCCTATGCCACGGTGGGGGCGTACTGTGCCGGGGCACCGGAGGCCATACGAAGGGCGTTTGGCTGGTCCGGTGTCCTGCACCACCATGATTTTGATCTCGAGGGCACCCTGCTCGGTGAAACCGGCTGTGCCGTGGATTGCGGAAATCTGGCCTGCAGCGAATCCGACTTCGGCTATAACCGGGCGCTGATCCGGGATGCCATGCACCGTGTGCTGAAGAACCAGGCGGTGCCGGTCGTATTGGGCGGCGATGATTCCGTTCCCATCCCGGTATTGCAGGCGTATGAAGATTTCGGCCCCATCACCATCCTGCAGCTGGATGCCCATATCGACTGGCGGGATGAAGTGCACAATGAACGGTTCGGTCTGTCGAGCAATATGCGCCGTGCTTCGGAAATGTCCTGGGTGGAAGGCATCATCCAGGTGGGTGCAAGGGGACTGGGCAGTGCCCGGCCGGGCGATGTCCGGGATGCGCTGGACTGGGGCGTGGAATTTTTTCCGATGCATCAGGTGTCCGAACAGGGACTGGAAGCGGTTGTCGGGGCGGTCCCGGCGGGCGCCCGGGTCTATATCGCCCTGGACATTGATGTCATGGACCCCTCCGTGGTCCCCGCGGTCATTGGACCCGCGCCCGGCGGGTTTGCCTACTGGGATGTGGTGGCACTGTTTCGGAAAGTGGCCCGCAAGGCCCGAATCGTCGGCTTTAACCTGGTTGAGCTGATGCCCGATGCCGATATCGGGGGCCGGGGGACATTGGTCGCGGCCCGAATCGCCGCCACGGTATCGGGGCTCATCGCCAGACAGCGGCAACCGTAGGCGATTTTTCCTGATGTCTTGCCGCACACTGTTCGCATGAACGAAGCCATCCTTGCAACCTTTGTATTCTGGAGCACTTTCGTATTCACCATTGGCCCGTACTGGATCGGCATCATGAGCGCGGCGAAGGACACCTCCTTCGCGGTCCTGTACAAGAACTTTCTCATCTACTGCCTGGTCAGCTGGTTTCCCCTCAACGCCATCCTCGGCTTTATCGTGGGGACCGTGGGAAACCTCCATGAAGGGATTTACACCGGTCTGTATTTCGCCGGCGCCATGGTCATCTTTTACCTGGCCTATCAAACGGCACAGAGCCGGGATGGCACGGGGAAAGGACTCGATTTCAACTGGAAGATGATGGCGCTGGTTTCCTGGTCAAGCCCCAAGGTATGGACCACCATTCCCGCAGGGTTTCTCGCCGCAACCTACACCTCCAACCTGTATCTCAATATCGTCCTTTTCTTTCTGATCGGCATGCCGCTGTTTCTTTTCGGGGTCTACTTCTGGGGAATGATCGGCCGGCAGGGCGCCAGGCTGGCAAAGGGAAAAATCGCATGGGTCAATGCAGGGCTGCTGGCGGGTTTTGGAGTTTATCTCCTGTACCGGGGATTTTTATTGGTTCAGGGTGTATAGTGGGAGCCATGTTACTGTCTGTTGCCGCAGTCCGGGCCGGGTCGTGCTGATCGCCGGCACGCCCTTTACGGGGGACTGCTGTAAAGCGGGATGAGTCCAGTGGCCCTGTTCTACCGAATTTTCTCAATCGCCCTGTTCGGGGCGATCACCGGTGCCGTGGCCTCGCTGGCCTCCATACTGTTCGTTGAGGTGGTGGTTTCCCTGAACGAATGGTTCATGGTGGATGTGGTGGACCGGCAGAAACTGGGGGGAGAGCCGTGGTTTGCGGTATTTTCCATCCTGGTTCCCGCGGCGGGCGGCCTGGTCGTGGGCCTGATCTGCATGACGAACCGGGAAAAGAGGCCGCTCAACCTGGCGGACACCATTCAATCGACGCAAACCCTGAGTTCGGATGCGCCGTTAAAGAGCGGGATGGCCACGGCCCTGGCGAGCATGGTGGCCATCGGCAGCGGTGCCTCGGTCGGGCAATACGGGCCACTGGCCCATATGGGGGCCACCCTGGGCGTCTCGATCAGCCGGTTCACCCGGAAAACCGGTTTTACCGGCACCATGGGGATTGGCTGTGGTGCCGCAGCGGCCATTGCCACCATTTTCAATGCCCCCATTGCCGGCCTGATCTTTGCCCATGAAGTGATACTGCGGCATTATTCACTGAAGGTGTTTGCACCGGTCACCGTATCGGCGGTGACCGGGTACCTGTTCGCCAACTATGTGATTGAGCTGCCCCCGCTGTTTCGGATTGAATTCCTGACCCCGATTCAATCACCGGAATTCCTGGTATTCATTGCGATCGGCATTGTTGGCGCCGGTGTGGCCGCATTGTTCATGAAGCTGGTCCTGATGGCCGGGTCGGTGGCCGCGAAAATCAGCATCCCCGGTTATCTCAAGCCTGCACTGGCCGGAACGGTGCTTGGCATGGTTTCCATCTGGATCCCGGAAGTGCTGGGGGTCGGCGGTTCGGTGTTGCGCAACAGTATTCTTTCCGCCTATACCGATTTCGAACTGTTTTACATCCTGGTCGCGAAAATGGCGATGACGGCCCTTTGTCTCGGATTCGGGTTCGCGGGCGGGATCTTCAGTCCGGCACTGCTGGTCGGCGTTTTGTTCGGGGCATTGGTCGGGCACCTGGTTCCCCTGTTCATGATTGAGCATTTTTCGTCGATTGCCGTGTATGCGATTTGCGGCATGGTGGCCGTGACCAGCCCGGTGATCGGGGCACCACTGACGACCATCCTGATCGTCTTTGAGCTCACCCGGAATTATGAACTGACCATTGCCGCAATGATCAGCGTGGTCTTTGCCAACCTGGTCGGATACCGGCTGATGGGCCGGTCCATTTTTGATATCCAGTTGAAGAAAAGAGGGTTTGACCTTTCCCTGGGGCGGGATCAGGCCGTGCTGGACCACCGGAAAATCTCCGATTTTCTCTCCAGTGACTATGTGACGGCCGGTCCGGAGACAACGCTTGAAACCCTGTTGGAGCGGATGCATGAAGTGGGAAAAAGCGAAGGGTATATCATTGATGACAATGATCTCTACCTGGGGACCATTACCACGCTGCAGTTGACCGGATACGGCAGTGGAGCGAATTCAATGAGCGACCCCTGCGGGCGGTACCAGGAAAAGGAATCGATCATCCTGTCCACCGACACCACGATATGGGCTGCGATGGAGAAGATCCAGAACTTTGTCGGTGAAAGTGTCCCGGTCGTATCGTCGGATGGCCGGGGAAAACTGATGGGAGTCGTGTATGAAGCCAGCATTATCCAGGCCTACATGGAGACGTTGTATAATATCCGCCGGGAAGAATACGGGGCAGACTGAGCTCCGCCAAGTGGATCAAAAAGAGACCCGGAACAGTCTGCAGGGTCCGGTAACCGTCCAGTGAACTGAAAAAGAGGAAGCATGTGTGATTTAACGCGTTGCGGGGGGCAGTCATCTCTCCCGGGGATCCGGGTTTCAGACCAGACACGCCGGGAATTTATCCGCGGCCTGGTGAGTTTGCCGCTCGCGACCGTGCTGGCGGTCCCGGCCCTGAGTCGTGCGGCGGCCGCACGTACCGAGTCCGTGGCCATCACCACCCGGAACGGCCGGTCCGTCTCTGCGGCGCTGGCGATGCCGGCTGCACAGCAGGCGCCCGCGGTACTGCTCATCCACGAATGGTGGGGGCTGAACGACCAGATCAAAACCGTCGCTGCGGAATTTGCGAATCTTGGGTTCGTTGCCCTGGCCGTGGATCTGTACCAGGGAACGGTGGTGACGAAACCGGACCGGGCCAGGTCATTGATGCAGGCGGTGGACCCCGGCGAAGCCACCGATACGCTGGTGAGTTGGGTCGACTGGTTGCGCAGACATCCTGCGACGAATGGAAAGGTGGGCACGGTGGGGTGGTGCTTTGGCGGCGGGTGGTCGCTGAATGCCTCGGCCGCAACGGCGGTGGATGCAACGGTGGTCTACTATGGCCGGGTGGACCAGGGGGCGGAAACGCTGGCCGCGCTGCACGGCCCGGTGATGGGGCATTTTGCCAGCCGGGACGGATGGATCACGGCCAAGATGGTCGATGGATTCGAGGAGGCCATGATCCAGGCAGGAAAAGAGGCCGGGCTGTCGGTTCACTGGTACGAGGCGGACCATGGTTTTGCCAACCCCACCAGCGCGCGGTATGACGCGGAAGATACGGTCCTTTCCTGGGAACGGACCGTCGGGTTTTTTCGGGACCATCTGGGTTGATTCGCGCTTTTGAGGAGGATGGACCGGGAGCCGGCATGCAGGAGCCGGCCGGTGCGGTGGTCGGATGCGGAAGGGCGAATCCTGCTGAAAGCGGACCGGACGGCCATGGGAGCAGGGCGTGAAACTTTCCACCGTTCAACCCGGATTCCGGGTGATGCGGGGCCCGCCGGCCTTTTCCGCAGGACCCGGTGAACGATCTCCATGCTGAAACCGGACCGTCGCCTGTACACCTCCCGGCAATGCCGGCAACTGGACCGCATCGCCATGGAGGAGTTCGGGTTTTGTGGCCTGGAACTGATGAAAACGGCAGGACGGAGGGCGTTTTCTCGGATCACCGGACAGTTTGGTTACCGGGAACCCTTTGTCGTGCTTTGCGGTGCTGGCAACAATGGGGGAGACGGGTATGTGGTGGCACGCTGTGCCCTGGAGACCGGTCTGGATGTGAGGGTGGTGCAGGCTTTTGTGCCCAAGACCCCCGGGACCGTCCAGACCTGCCAGGAGTACCTGGATCTGGGCGGCACGGTTGCATCGGGGAATCGTGGAGAGATCCTGCACGGTGCCGGCCTCATTGTGGACGGCCTGTTTGGCACCGGGCTGAGCCGGGCACCGGCCGGTGCGAGTGCCGAACTGATCTCGGCCGCAAACCGGGTCCGCTGCCCGGTCGCGGCGCTGGATATTCCGTCGGGCCTGGACAGTGATACCGGGGCTGCGTTCTCTCCCTGCATCCGGGCGGACATGACGGTCACATTCATTGGAAAGAAACTGGGACTGTATACGGGGGCCGGGACAGAACGATGCGGCCCGGTCTGCTTGGAAGACCTGGGCGTGCCGGCTGCAGCGCACGACCGGCTGTCGGCGGCGGGCAGGATGATGGCTCCTCCCCGGTTGCCCGGACGCCGTGCGGATTCCCACAAGAGGGACTATGGCAGTGTGGTGGTCGCAGGGGGGAATGACGGCATGCTGGGGGCTGCCCTGCTGTGCGGGCAGGCCGCCCTTCGCTGCGGCAGCGGGCTGGTAACGGTCCTGTCCACCCGAAACCACCTGGACATGCCGGCGATGTATTGCCCGGAGTTGATGAGCCGGTGCCTGGAAGACGCCTTGGAACTGGATGCCAGCCTGCACCGCTGTGATGCGGTCGTGCTCGGCCCGGGTCTGGGCCAGGGAAAGTGGAGCGAATCCGTTTTCGAGCGGGTGCTATCGCTCGGGCGGCCCACGGTCATTGATGCGGACGGGCTGAATATCCTGTCCCGGTCCGGGATGAAAAATGAGAACCAGGTGCTCACCCCGCATCCGGGAGAAGCGGCCCGCCTGCTGCAGTGCACCCCCCGCGAGATCCAGAATGACCGGGCGGAGGCGGCCAGGGAAATCACCCGGCAATATGGAGGGGTCTGTATCCTGAAGGGAGCCGGCTCCCTGGTGGCCGATGGACCGGGGGAAGTCACGGTTTGTGACCGCGGCAATCCGGGCATGGCCAGTGCCGGCATGGGGGATGTCCTGTCGGGCATCGTCGGCGCCTGGGTGGGCCAGGGCATGCCTTTGCCGGATGCCGCCTGTGCCGGTGTCTGGTTGCATTCGGCCTGTGCCGACCAGGTCGCGGAAAACCTCGGAGAAACCAGTCTTCTCGCCAGTGACGTGGTCAACGGGTTGCCGGGGATACTGGTCCAGTCTTGCCGGCAACGGTAGTGCCGGCGGATGTGCGGATTTTCCTTGGTCCGTGTTACTATTCCACCGGGTTGCAGCCAGGCCGGATTCGGGACAGGCTGTGCCGTTCCAGCCATGTCCAGAAGCCGTTGATGCGCATGTCCAGAATCGAGGTGCCCGATGAAAGTTCGATGCTGAGGGTCGGCAGGTCCGTGGCGCAAGAACTGGAATTTGGCGACCTGGTGTTTCTGCAGGGGGAACTGGGTGCGGGAAAAACCACGATCGCAAGGGGAATCCTGAGCGGGTTTGGGTGGCAAGACGCCGTCACCAGCCCCACGTATACACTGGTTGATTTTTATGACATTGGCGGAAAATCATTCTACCATATGGATTTGTATCGTCTTCAAAGCGCGGACGAACTGGAAATGGCCGGTGTCCGGGACATGATCAGCCCGCAGAGTATCTGTCTCATTGAATGGCCGGAAAGAGGGGAGGGTCTCCTGCCGGAGCCCGACATGGAAATCCGCATCCGTTATCGGGGAGTGGGGCGGGAAGTGGAAATCGCCCACCGTCCTCGAGACCTGCGCGGAGGACCCGGGTGGTGAGCCCGCGTTTCCGCCGTTTCCTGGTGGCCGGGTGGCTGGCGGCTGGGTTTGCCGGGCCGGCTGAATCGGCCAGTATCCACGATATCAGGATGTGGCATGCCCCGGAACGCTCCAGAATCGTCTTTGACATGGACCAGGCCGTGCAGTACAAGGTCTTTACCCTTGAGAATCCCGAAAGGGTGGTGATTGACCTGCCCGGCACACGACTTCAAAGCGAGGTTCCCGCACCCGGTTCCACCGGTCCGTTTATCGAGCGGATTCGCCTGGGATACCCGGATTCCAGCAAGTTGCGGGTGGTTTTCGACCTGGAGAAGCCGGTCCGGTACTATATCCAGACACTCAAACCGGTCAATGACTACCAGTACCGGCTGGTGGTGGACTACTACCACAGGGATTCGATTGCGGCAATCATCGAGTCCAAACCCGCGAAACCGGCCAGGCAGAGGAAACCGGGAGAGAAACTGCTGGTCCTGATTGATCCCGGGCACGGCGGGGAAGACCCGGGAGCGCTGGGCAAAAGGATCTGGGAAAAGAATGTGGTGCTGATGATTGCGAAAAAACTGAAGGCCCAGATCGACCGGGAACCCGGGCTGAGGGCGGAACTGACCCGAAAGGGGGACTACTATGTCGGATTGCGCAAACGCACACGGATTGCCCGGGACCTGCAGGCGGATCTGTTCATCTCCATTCATGCGGATGCCTTCAAGAACCGGAATGTCCGGGGAGCTTCGGTGTATGCCTTGTCCCAGCGGGGTGCATCCAGCGAAAAGGCAAGATGGCTGGCCAACAAGGAAAACGCCTCGGACCTGGTGGGCGGCGTCAGCCTGACCGACAAGGACAATACGCTCGCGGGAGTTTTGCTGGACATGTCCATGACCAAGACGGTTTCCGCCAGCATCGATTTTGGCCGGGAAGTCCTGGCTGAACTGTCCAAGATCGGCAAGATACACAGCAAGCGGGTCGAACAGGCCGGATTCGCGGTGCTCAAGTCGCCCGATATTCCTTCCATCCTGGTGGAAACCGCCTATATCACCAATCCGCAGGATGAAAAGCTGCTCCGCAAACCCGCCTACCAGACCCGGATTGCCCAGGCCATCGTGGCGGGCATCCGGCGATACCTGAAAAACAATCGGAATATCTATGCCCAGTGACCCCCGAATTCCAGCCGGACCGGAGTTGAATCCGGGCAGGATTGTTCAACTTGACGACCAGCTGGTCAATCAGATCGCCGCCGGGGAAGTCATCGAAAGGCCGGCTTCCCTGCTCAAGGAACTGCTCGAAAACAGTATCGATGCCGGCTCTTCGAGAATTGAAATCCAGATCGAGCGAGGCGGGGTCAAGCGGGTCCGGGTGCGGGACAATGGTTGCGGGATCGGTCATGGCCAGCTTGAGTTGGCGCTGTCCAGGCATGCCACCAGCAAACTGACCTCGGTCGATGACCTGTCCGGGATTGCCACCCTGGGCTTTCGGGGAGAAGCGTTGCCCAGCATTGCGGCCGTCTCCAAACTGGTGGTGCAGTCGAAAACGGCCGGCCAGGAGACCGGGGCGGAACTTGCCGTCCAGGGCGGCCGGCAACTCTCGCCGCCCCGGCCGGTCCCTCATCCACCGGGAACGACGGTGGATGTGCAGGACCTGTTTTACAGCACTCCGGCACGCAGAAAGTTCCTGCGAACCGAAAAAACCGAGTTTGGCCACTGCCAGGACGTGGTCCGCAAGATGGCATTGAGTCATTTTGGAGCCGGTTTCCTGCTCCGTCATGATCACCGGGTGGTACTGGACCTGCCCCCCTGCAGCAGCGGTCACGAGCAACGGAAACGCATTGCGGCCCTTTGCGGAACCCCGTTTTCGGAACAGAGTCTCTGGGTAGAGGGCCAGGCGGAAATCATGTCGCTGTCGGGCTGGATGGGGTGGCCCTCATTTTCCAGGAGCCAGCGTGACCTGCAGTATTTTTTCGTGAATGGCCGGGCGGTGAAAGACGGCCTGATTGCCCATGCGGTGCGCCGTGCATACCAGGATGTGATGTACCACGGGCGTCATCCCGCTTTCGTCCTGTACCTGGAGATCCGGCCCGAACTGGTGGATGTCAATGTTCATCCCGCAAAAAGCGAGGTGAGATTCCGTGAAAGCCGGGCGGTGCAGGGTTATATCTACCGGACCCTGCACCAGGCCATTGCCGACTTGTCACCCGAGTCCAGTGCCGTGGGACTGCCCACCCCCGGGGGAGTCTCCCCTTCCTCCCCGGTTCCCGGAGGATACGGTCCGGTGGCGGCCCAGCAGAATATCAGGATGATGGTGCAGCACCAGGCGGCCGCCTACGAGTCCATGTTCGGGCACTCCCGGGAGGCGGGGGCTGCGGAAGCGGGTTCCGGCCCGGCAGGAACCGGGAATCCGGATGAGGTGCCGCCCCTTGGCTACGCCGTCGCCCAGTTGAAAGGGGTGTACATTCTGGCTGAAAACCGCGAAGGCCTGGTGATGGTGGACATGCATGCTGCCCACGAAAGGATTCTGTATGAATCCCTGAAACAGCAACTGGACAACCAGGCAATGCGTTCCCAGCCGCTGCTGGTGCCGATTCAGATCACCGTGAGCAGGCAGGAAGCGGCGGCGGCAGAATCCTTTGTTTCGCGGTTTGAAGAACTGGGCTTTGAAGTCGCCTGCCTTGGCGAGGAAAGTGTGGTGGTGCGTTCCGTCCCGGAGATGCTGGCCAAACACGACATTGAAAGGCTGCTGCGGGATGTCTTGTCGGACCTGATTGAATGGGGCCACAGCAGCCGCATTACCGATTCCCGGCACCAGGTCCTGTCCAGCGTGGCCTGTCACGGATCGGTGCGGGCCCATCGCAAATTGGAGGTGGCGGAAATGAATGCCTTGCTCCGGGAAATGGAACGGGTGGAGCGTTCGGGCCAGTGCAATCACGGCCGGCCCACGTGGATGGGGGTATCGTTGAATGAAATTGACAAGTGGTTCCTGCGTGGACGGTAGCCGGTCTCCGGTTGTCTTCCTGATGGGGCCCACGGCATCGGGCAAAACCGAAATCGCCAGCCGGCTGTTTGAGCACATGGAGTGCGAACTGGTCAGTGTGGATGCCGCCCAGGTATACCGGGGGATGAATATCGGCACCGCAAAACCGGATGCGGAATTTCTGGCCCGGACTCCCCATCATCTGATCGATATCCGAAAGATTTCGGAAACGTACTCGGCAGCGGATTTCAGCCGGGATGCGAACAGACTGATTGCCGACATCATCCGGCGGCGCCGGGTACCCGTGCTGGTGGGGGGGACCATGTTTTATTTTTCCGCCCTCGAACAGGGGTTGTCCGCACTGCCGGCCGCCGACCCGGTACTCAGAATGCAGGTCCGGCAGGAAGTCCGGGAACATGGGCTGGCCGTTCTGTATGAAGAACTGGCCGCTGCGGACCGGGAGACGGCCTGCCGACTGTCACCGGCGGATTCCCAGAGAATACAACGGGCTATCGAGGTGCTGCGGCTGACCGGGGTGCCGCCATCGCAACTGATGCACCGGGCCCGCAATGCCCTGGAACAGCCCGTGATCAAGCTGGCGGTGTTTGCCGGAGACCGGGGAATCCTGCATCACCAAATCGGGGAACGGTTCCGGGCGATGCTTGAACTGGGGCTGGTCGAAGAAGTCAGGGCCCTGGCGGCTGAGCCGGGGTTTGCCGCATCCCTGCCGGCCCTGCGTTCGGTGGGCTACCGCCAGGTACTGGCCTACCTGGACGGGAAGGTTTCGTACTCCGCGATGGTGGAGAACGGGCAGGCGGCAACCCGTCAGCTGGCCAAGCGGCAGCTGACCTGGCTGAGGAACCAGTCGAACCTGGTATGGTTTGAAAACAGCCAGCCCAAGGTCGTGGAGTCAATGATCGATTTTCTGCGGGGCACCATGGAGCTGGGTCCCCGGTGAGACCCGCAGGGACCGCCGGAGTTTTTCCAGGAGGCGGAGGCGCCCGGTCATGCCATCCGGTCCCGTGCGGGTTGCGGCCCCTTGAGTCCCTGCCCGCTGAACGTGCCTTTCCGGTATGCAGTACAATATAGGGAGGGTTGGTGGATATTCCGGCCGGGTTGCCGGCCTGAAACAGGATGATCGATCCATCCCATGCAATTACAGAAACTAAAGGTGAAGAAAATGGCACAACAAAGAGGAACCGCGTTGCAGGACCCGTTTTTGAATGTATTGAGAAAAGAGCGTGTCCCGGTCTCCATATTTTTGGTAAACGGGATCAAGCTCCAGGGCCAGGTTGAATCGTTTGATCAGTTCGTAATCCTGCTTCGCAACACGGTGAACCAGATGATTTACAAGCATGCAATCTCAACCATCGTGCCGGGACGTTCGATCCGGATTCCCCAGAATGAGGAGTATGACGGGGTGGGGTGATCCGCTCATCATGACGGTGAACCGCATTTTCCACGGCAATTCAGGAGGTACCGGGCGTTGTTCGCGCAAATAGAAAACAACCAGGGTGCGGGGTCCGGCAATGCGGAACGGGCCATCCTGGTCCGGCAGATGGAACGGAACGGGTCCGGACCGGAAAACCAGTGTTCCGAATTGAGAGAACTGGCCTTGTCGGCGGGTGCGCAGGTCTGCACCCAGCTCCTGGCGGTACGGGCCAGGCCGGTGGCCGCAACCTATCTTGGCCGGGGCAAGATCGAGGAACTTGCCGGGCTGGTCCGGATTCATGATGCCACGGTCATCATTTTTGACCACGATATCAGCCCGGTCCAGGAACGAAACATCGAAAGGATGGTGGAATGCCGTGTGTTGGACCGTACCGGACTCATTCTGGATATCTTCGCACAACGTGCGACCTCCAGCGAGGGGAAGTTGCAGGTGGAACTGGCCCAGCTGACCCATCTTTCCACCCGCCTGGTCCGGGGGTGGACTCACCTGGAACGCCAGAAAGGGGGGATCGGCCTCCGTGGCCCGGGGGAGTCCCAGCTGGAAACCGACCGCAGGTTGGTGGGCCAGCGCATCAAAACCCTGACCCGCCGACTCAGGAAAGTCGAATCCCAAAGAGCCCTGCGCCGCCGGGCGAGGCTTCGCACTCCCATCCCGACCGTCTCGCTGGTCGGGTATACCAACGCGGGCAAGTCTTCCCTGTTCAACACGCTCACGAAATCGAATGTGCTGGTGGCGGACAAGCTGTTTGCGACACTGGACCCCACCATGAGACGGCTGGATGTGCCCGGGTTCGGGCCGGTCGTGCTGTCCGATACCGTCGGTTTCATCCAGGGGCTGCCCCACAGCCTGATCGCCGCATTTCATGCGACGCTGGAAGAGGTGACCAGTGCAAGCTGCCTGTTGCTGGTCAGTGACCTTTCCAATTCCGGGCACAAGGAATTGCAGTGCCATGTCCAGCAGGTTCTGGAGGAGATTGGTGCCGGGGAGATTCCCGTGCTCCACGTATACAATAAAATCGACCTGACCGGCGACCGGGCACGGCTGAAGTCGGATGGCCGCGAACGCGCAGACCGGGTGTGGCTGTCCGCCTGTACCGGAGACGGAGTGGATCTGCTGACTCGGGCACTGGGGGATGTATTGGGGAGGGAGCATGTCCATTGCCAGGTCCGCCTGCAGCCCCAGGCGGGAGAACTCCGGTCCAGGCTCTACCAGCGTTGCGAGATTCTGGAGGAAAATACGGAGGAATGCGGTGCCATCGTCATGAAATTGAAGACGGACCCGGCCACGCTGGGGTGGCTGCAGTCCCAGTCCCGGTTCGATGGTTTGTGGCGGGATGTGACACCGGGAACCGGATGAGCCGGTCCGGAGCAGGGGGTGGAGGGGGCCGTGCCTGCCCCGGACCGCCGGGAGGAGACCGGACGGGCGGTGTGCCGCGCCCGCTGCATGGCCGGACCGGGAATCCCGGTCCTCGAACGGGTACAATTCAGGTGCGCATCCTCTCCCGCCTGTGGTAGAATCCAGCCGTGCGCCGCATCCTTGCGCCCGGGATTTTTCCCGACGGGTAAAATCCTGAAATATACAATCTAAACAATCGGTTATAGCAGCTGCCGACCCCTGGTCCCGGAAATCTGATTTCGAAGCCGCCGTCCCATGAAAGAAACGTCATTTGCCAAGGAAACGCTGCAGGCCAATCTTGAAAAGGAGATGCGGCAATCCTATCTTGACTATGCGATGAGCGTCATTGTGGGCCGGGCACTGCCGGATATCCGGGATGGGCTGAAACCCGTGCACCGGCGCATTCTGTATGCCATGTCCGAGCTTGGAAACCACTGGAACAAGGCATACAAGAAGTCCGCAAGGGTGGTGGGGGATGTCATCGGCAAGTATCACCCACACGGTGATACGGCGGTCTACGACACGATTGTCCGGATGGCGCAGAATTTTTCAATGCGGTACATGCTGGTCGATGGCCAGGGCAATTTCGGTTCTGTCGACGGGGATGCGCCGGCTGCGATGCGCTATACCGAAATCCGGCTGGCCAGAATGGCCCATGAGCTGCTTTCCGATCTTGAGAAGGAGACCGTGGATTTTGGTCCCAACTACGATGAGACCGAAACCCAGCCGCTGGTGCTGCCCACCCGTATCCCCAACCTGCTGGTCAATGGCTCTGCCGGCATTGCGGTGGGGATGGCGACGAATATCCCCCCGCACAACCTCGGAGAGGCCATCGACGCCTGTTTTGCCCTGATGGATGACAGTGAGATCAGCGTCGGGGATTTGATGAAACATCTGCCGGGACCGGACTTTCCGACCGCGGGGATCATCTACGGCCACAGCGGGATCCGCCAGGCTTATGAAACCGGCAAGGGACGGATCTACGTTCGGGCACGGCAGGAAATCGAGATCGGCCGGAACGGCAGGGAATCCATCGTCGTGCACGAACTCCCCTACCAGGTCAACAAGGCCCGGTTGATGCAGCAGATTGCGTCGTTGGTCAAAGGCAAGCGGATTGAGGGCATCTCGGCGGTCCGGGACGAATCGGATAAATCCGGGATGCGGATGGTCATCGAAATCAAACGGGGCGAACAGTCGGAAGTGGTCCTGAACAATCTGTACAAGTTTACCCGGATGCAGACGGTATACGGCATCAACCTGGTTGCGCTGAACCACAACCGGCCGCAGCTGTTCAATCTCAAGGAGGCGCTGGATGAATTTATCCGGCACCGACGGGAGGTCGTCACCCGAAGAACGGTGTTCGAACTGTGCAAAGCCCGGGTCCGGGCACATGTTCTCGAAGGCCTGGCGGTGGCACTGGCCAATATTGATGCGGTCATTGCCCTGATCAAGGCGGCCAAGACGCCCGTCGAAGCGAAGGAGAAATTGCTGGAAACTCCCTGGGAAGCCGGGCCGGTTGCCGACATGCTGTCCCGCGGTGATGCCGGCCTGTCCCGGCCGGAAAAGCTGGAAAGCCGGTATGGGCTGGACCATGGGACCGTCCGCAGCACCTACCGGCTGTCGCCCGACCAGGCACAGTCCATACTGGATCTGCGGCTGCATCGGTTGACCGGGCTCGAGCAGGAAAAAATTCACCGGGAATACGCCCGGATCATCGAGGAAATACGGGAGCTGCTGGAAGTGCTGAAAAACCCCGATCGCCTGATGGCGGTGATTCGCGGGGAACTGCAGGAGATCCGGGAGCGCTACAGCGACGACCGTCGTACGGAGATTGTCGAAGGGCAGATTGACCTGGCCCTGGAGGACCTGATTCCCGAAGAGGATGTCGTGGTCACCATTTCCCACACGGGATATGCGAAATCCCAGCCGGTTTCCGACTACCGTGCACAGAAGCGGGGCGGCAAGGGGAAAATCGCAACAAGAACCAAGGAAGAGGATTTTGTCAGCAAGATATTTGTCGCCAACTCGCACGATACCATGCTGTGCTTTTCGGACCGGGGCAAGGTTTACTGGTTGCGTGCCTTTCAGTTGCCCCAGGCCGGGCGCCAGGCGAGAGGGAAACCGCTGGTCAACCTGCTGCCGCTGGATGCGGATGAACAGGTCACCGCCATTTTGCCGATCAAGGGGTACGATGAAGACAAGAACGTCATCATGGCCACTTCCCGGGGGGTGGTCAAGAAATGCCGGTTGACGGATTTTTCCCGGCCCAGGAGATCGGGGATTATTGCCGTGGATCTTCGGGATGATGACCACCTGGTCGGTGCGGAACTCACGGATGGCAGGGAGGATATCCTGCTGATCAGCGATGCGGGGAAAGCCATCCGTTTTTCTGAAACCGATGTCCGGGTCATGGGACGCACCGCCAGGGGTGTCCGGGGGATGCGGCTGGGCCTGGACCAGAAGGTGATCGCCCTGATGGTGTTGCCGGACTTCGCGGAAAAGACCGGCAACGGCCAAAGCCCGGCCCAGGAAGCCACGATTCTGACCAGCACAGTCAATGGATACGGGACGCGGACGCGGGTCACGGATTTTCCGAGGAAAAAACGGGGCGGCAAGGGGGTGATTGCCATCAAGACTTCCCGCCGGAACGGGAAAGTGGTCAGTGCGCACATTGTCGGGGACAGCGATGAGCTCATGCTGATCACCGATGGCGGGATTCTGATCCGGACGCGGGTCGAAGAAGTCCCGACCCGTGGCCGCAACACGCACGGGGTCCGGTTGATTTCCCTGAAGAACGAGGAACGCCTGGTCAGTGTCAGCAAGGTGGTGGAGGCGGACACGGATACGGATACGGACGCGGATACGGATGAATCCCGGCCCAGTGCCGTTCTTCACTGAGCCCGGGTTGTCTGTCAGGAGAGTGCCATGACCGCCGATTCCGACCGAAAACTCAAGGTCTATCGGGACCGGATTGACCGGATTGACACCGATATCCTGGGTCTGATGCATGACCGGCTCAAGGCGGCCCGGTCCATCGCCGAAATCAAGGCGACCCTGGATGAACCGGCCTACTACCGGCCGGAACGGGAAGCGCAGGTGCTGGCCCGGCTTCGCGAACGGAATCAGGCGGTGCACCACGGACTGCTGGATGACGATTCCCTGCTCTCCCTGTTCCGGGAAATCCTGTCCATTACCCGGGGCCTGGAGGCAGAATTGTCCGTTTCCGTGCTTGGCCCGCCCGGCACCTATACGGAGGCCGCCGCCCGGCACCATTTCGGCAGCACCATCAGTGTGGTGGATTTCCCCACTATTGCGGAAGTTTTCAAGGCGACCGAAGCCGGGCAAACCGATTTTGCCGTGGTGCCCATTGAAAACTCGACGGAAGGCGGTGTCTCCGGAACGCTGGACAGGCTGGTGACCACGCCGCTGATCATCTGTTCGGAAATCAATTTGCGCATTCTGCACAACCTGCTGGGGAAAGGAGACCGGCCGGACCGGGTCGTGAAAATCTACGCCCATACCCAATCACTGGGCCAGTGCCAGCGCTGGCTGCACCGGCATTGCCCCCATGCGGAACTGATCCCGGTAAGCAGCAATGCCGAAGCGGCGAGGATCGCTTCGGAAGACGGCGATACCGCCGCCATTGCCAGTTCGACTGCGGCCGAGCGGTACGGACTGAAACTGCTGGCAGCCAATATCGCGGACGAACCGGCCAATACCACCCGATTTCTGGTGCTTTCCAGTCATTCCGCGCCCCCCAGTGGCCAGGACAAGACCAGCTTGCTGTTGTCCTGCCGAAGCCGTCCGGGTGCGCTGCTGCACCTGCTGAACCCCCTGCTGGATGAGCAGATCGACATGACAAAAATAGAATCCCGGCCGTCCCGGGTCAAATTGTGGGATTACCTGTTTTTCATCGACATCGTTGGACACCAGGACGAGGAACATGTGTCGCGGGCCCTGGAGCGGTTGAAAGTGGAAGCGGGCCTGTTCAAAAACCTGGGTTCCTATTCCGTTTCCCGGTAAGGAAGATTGGCGTTGAGTTCCCGCACTTCGGTCCGCATTTCCACCCTGGCCATTTTTGGAGTGGGTCTGATTGGCGGTTCTCTGGCCCTGGCACTCAAGCAGGCGGGGTATGTGGGGAAGGTTATCGGGGTCGGCCGGTCCCGGACCAACCTGGAACGGGCACTCCGGGTCGGGGCCATCGATGAGATTCAGTCCGATCCGCGGCAAGCGGTTGCCGAGGCCGAAGTGATTGTGCTGGCCACACCGGTTCACACGATCCGCCAGCTCCTGAAAACCGTTTCAGCGTGCATGGACGAAACCAAGATCATCACGGATGTGGGAAGTGTCAAGGGCGGGATTGTGGAGGCCGCCCGGCATGCCCTGGGTCCGTGTTTTACCGGGTTCGTGCCGGGACATCCCATTGCCGGAAAAGAAAAATCCGGGATCAATGCGGCGAGTGCGGAACTCTTCGAAAACCACCGGGTCGTCCTGACCCCGGTCCGGGAAACCAGTCCTGAAGCCTGCCGGACCATCCGGAGGATGTGGACCGCAACCGGTGGAGAGGTGAATGTGATGGGGGTCGAAGACCATGACCGGGTGCTCTCCCTGACCAGTCACCTGCCCCATGTGCTCGCCTATGTGATGATGGATTTCCTGTCGATTTCGCCGGACCGCCAGGAATGTTACCGGATGGCGGCGGGAGGCCTGTATGATTTTACCCGCACGGCGTCTTCCGACCCCGAAATGTGGCGGGATATCTGCCTCATGAACAAGCCGCAACTGCTCGAGCATATTGCCCGGTACCAGCAGCACCTTGACCGCCTGGCCGGCATGATCGACCAGGACAACGGAAACGGAATCGGAGAAATGTATGCGTCGGCGAAACAGGCCCGTTCCCGGATCACGGAGAAACGAAAGACCCCGTCCGGGTAGTTCCGGCCCGGCAGGACGTGGCTGGGGGTTCACCCGTGCCGTCGGGTCAGCCTGAACAGGCCGGCAAAGGGGATGGCCACAAAGGACAGCATGGCCACGGCAAAAAAGGTGTTGTTGTAGGCAATCATGCTGGCCTGACGCGCCAGTTCCTCCTGGATGGATTCCAGGCCGGACAGGGTATGGAGGCTCCATTCATCCGGGGTGGTGGAAAAGCTGAAAATCTCCCTGAAAGGCGTGATGAATGCGGACAGGTTGGCATGACTGATCTGTGACGTGCGGGTATGCACGAATACGATCCCGGCGACCCCGATGGCACTGCCGGCGAAAAACAGGGTGTGAAAGACCGCGAACCCTTCTGTCCGGAACCGGGAGGGCAGGGAGTAAAAGGCCAGCGCCGTAATCTGGACATAAATGATACCGGATGCGACTCCCTGCAGGGTATTGGTCCAAATCACGTCAAACGGTGAAATATTGACGGTCCAGACCGACATCCCCCACCCGGATACCCCCATGATGAACAATCCCGTGACCAGCAGGATGCGGCCGTCAACCCGGTCCGAGATCTGTGTCATGATGGACAGGCCGATGATCAGGCCGATTCCGCGAAATATGATGAGCCCCCCTGCCGTGATGGCCGGATAACCGCCCACGTTCTGCAGCAGAAGGGGCAACAGCACAAGCGGCAGGATGGCCAGTGCACCATTGATCATGATGAACAGTTGCCCGGTCAGGAAGTTCCGGTCCGAAAACAGCTGTGGCCGGAAAAAGGGAGTCCGGGCGGTCCAGCTGTGCACGACGAACAGGTACAGGGAAACCGCGGTGTACAGGGCTTCCAGCTGGATTTCCGGAGATTCGAACCAGTCAAGGCGTTCTCCGCGATTCAGCATGATCTGCAAGGTTGCCAGGCCGCTTGTCAGCAGGAAGAAGCCGAGCCAGTCCATGGGCCGCTCCGGTTCGCTCTCGATCTCGGGCACATAAATGATGACGCCGATCAGGGCAAGCAGCCCCACCGGCACATTCAGCCAGAATATCCATGGCCAGCTGAAATACTCCACGATCACCCCGCCAATGACGGGTCCCATGATGCCGCCGAGCACGACTCCATTGCCCCACACCGCGGTCGCCCGTCCCTGCTGGTCGGAAGGAAAGGCGTCCAGGGTGATGGCTTGGCCAAGAGGCAGGATTCCGGCACCCAGTGCACCCTGCATAAATCGCCAGAATGACTCCTCAAACAGGGTGTTCGAGGTGGCGCACATGATCAGCGTAAAGGTGAAACCGCCAATGGACAGGATAAATACCCGTTTGCGGCCAAAGCGGTCGCTGAGCCAGCCGATGCAGGCAATGGCCACCGCACAGCCCATCATGAACGAGGTCATCACCCAGGTGACCTTGTCCTCGGTGGCCGAGAAGGCCCCCTGCATCTGGGGAAGGGCCACCCCGACAATGGTCCAGGCGAATTCGAAAACGCTGGATCCGACTATGGCCGACAGGACGAGCAGCCATTTTGCCGACCCGGCAACCGGGGTAACGGCGTCATTCCTCTGCACGGTTCAGGCCGGCAATGACCGTTCTGACAAAACCGGGCAGTGCGCGCTTGTGGCGGGTATCAATGGCGATCCGGGTGGTCATGCCGGCCCGCAACGGCGGGTCCGGCAGGGGCGGTTCCAGGTCCAGCCTGACCGGTATTCTCTGTACCACCTTGACCCAGTTCCCGGTCGCATTTTGTGGGGGCAGGACCGCGAATTCGGCACCGGTGGCGGGGCTCAGGCTGGTGACCGATGCCCTGAACTGCCGGTCGGGGTAGGCATCGACGGTAACCATGGCGGACTGGCCTTCACGCAGATGGGTCAACTGGGATTCCTTGAGGTTGGCCTCCACCCACACCTTTGCGGTCTCCACGATGGCAAAAAGATGGCGGCCGGTTTCGACGTATTCGCCGGCTTCCAGCGAAACCCTGCTCAGGACGCCGTCCGTCGGGGCGTAAATGTAGGTGGACCGGATATCCCGCAATGCCTTGTCGGCCTTGGCCCGGACGGCGTGGAACAGCGCATGGTCTTCAGCGGGCAGGTCCGGCTTGCCGCCCAGCTCGGCCAGCACCGCGGATGCCCGGTGACGGGCACCTGCGAGCGCGCGCTGCCCCATTTCGAGGTCGTGCCCGGCCTTGTCGTAGTCGATTTCCAGCCCATGGCCCTGCTGCTTCAGTTTTTCCTGGCGCTTGAGCAGCGAGGCCAGGTACCTGATCCGCTCCCGGGCATCGTCGATTTCCAGCAAAGACTGCTTGTATTGGGATTTCAGGGACTGTATCCTCAATCGGACATTCTCGATTTCCGCCATCGCGGCGCTTAATTCAATCTCGGCCGGTTCCGGGTCTATCCGGAACAGCAGGTCGCCTTTCCTGACTCGCTGGTTGCTGTGGATGCGGACCTCCATCACACGTCCGTCGATGTTGCTGCTGATATGGATCAGATGCGCCTTGACATAGGCGTTTTCCGTCACCACGTATCGTCCGCCGGAGTAGTAGGCGTATCCGGCAATGCCCAGGCCGATGAGAGGGATGAGGATCAGAAATACCGCTCTTTTGGTCTTACGATACTCCATCGCTGCATGTACGGGGGATGGCGGTCCGGGGTGGATGATTAACCTTGTTCATGTATGCTGATAAATACGCCTTTCCCCTCGCCTTGACAAGCGATTTATTTTTATAATATCCACAAATCAAACTAATCCATCAGTCATGGCCCTGAACCTGCCTCCTCCCATTGCCTTGCGTGCTTTCGAAGCGGCGGCAAGACATTTGAGCTTTACCCGTGCGGCGGGGGAGCTGAATGTGACACAGGCGGCCATCAGCCACCAGGTCAAGGTGCTGGAAAGGGACCTGGGCGTGCGGCTGTTTGTCCGCATGACACGTAAACTGCAGCTCACCCAGGAGGGCCACACCCTGTATTCGATCGTTGGGGAATCGTTTCACCAGATATCTGAAACCAGCGAACGCCTGAGGAAGGGAATGGAGGACGGCATTTTGAATGTCAGCCTGACGCCCTATTTTTCGGCAAAATGGTTGACTGTGCGGCTCAGCCGGTTCTGGACACGGCACCCCCACATTGACCTCAGGCTGCACCATTCTCCCCATCCCGGTGATTTCCAGAACCCGGATATCGATATTGCGATCAGTTGGGGGCAGGACGACTGGAAGAGCATGGATTCTAAATTGCTGCTGAGGACCCGGGTCCTGCCGGTGTGCAGCCCAAGACTGATTACACCGGACCGGCCCCTGAATACCGTGGACGACCTTGCCCACCATGAACTGCTGCATGAAAACGACTACTCGATGTGGACAATGTGGCTGAAACGTGCGGGCGTGGAAGATGTCCTGCTGGAGCGCGGGACCACCATGGACGATGCCAATGTCATCTTGCAGGCGGCCATTGACGGCCAGGGGGTGGCCCTCGGTTCAGATATCCTGCTGACCGATGAATTTGCCTCAGGACGGCTGATCAGTCCATTTGCCAAGGAGCGGTCCATGGCGTATTCGTATTACATCGTCTACAAGCACGGGACTCTGGACCGGCCAAAAATCAGGGCCTTTTATGACTGGCTGCTGGTTGAGGCGGACACCCCGCCCTAGCCGTCCGGGGTGTCCCGGACCCGGCGCATGGCGGCACACGCCACCGGTGCTCCCGGGTACCGGATTTTGCTTGAAATCGTCATCGACCAAACTATAATGGAACCCATGAAACGGCTCAAAACATTCCGGCTCCCGGTGGACGCCCCGGGCGGGCAGTCTCCGGTTGGCGATGGGGTGGATGCCGGGCCGGCTGAAAACATCGGGATCAATGCGGCAACCCCCTCGTCGCGTCCGGGCAGGCCGGGTCAGCGGGTGGAGGGGCCGCAGGGCCCGGGGAAACCGGGGTGGTGCCGGTGAAGCACGCCTCCCCGAAAGGGCAGCCGGCCCCCTGGACGGAATCCCGGTCCGGCCAGGACGGCGGGGATGCCCACTGACCCTTCCTGCATGAAATTCCGGGTTTCCCCGTCTGCTGGACTTGCCGGACAGGTCAAGGTGCCCGCAGACAAGTCCATTTCCCACCGGGCGGTGATTTTGGGGGCCATCTCCCGGGGGATGACCCGGGTCAGCAATATCCTGGAAGGCGAAGATGTACTCTCGACCATTCGGGCATTTCGAAAAATGGGGGTGTCGATTACCCGCCTTGGCCGCCGGCCCGAAGACAACCACTATGAAATCCACGGCGTGGGCCTGCACGGCCTGCAGCAGCCGGAAAGCGGGCTCGATATGGGCAATTCCGGGACGGCATTCCGCCTGCTTGCGGGCCTCCTGTGCGCCCAGCCCTGGCCGGCCACCCTGACCGGCGACGGGTCACTCAGCAACCGGCCCATGGGGAGGATTGTTGAACCGCTGGGCCGGATGGGGGCCAGGATTGAATCCCGGGAGGGAAAGCCGCCGTTGCGCATGCACCCGGTGGCACGGTTGCACCCCATCCGGTACACCACGCCCATGGCATCGGCGCAGGTCAAGTCTGCCGTGTTGCTGGCAGGCCTGTATGCCCGGGGCAGGACGACGGTCACCGAAAATGCACCGACCCGGGACCATACCGAGCGCATGCTCAGGGGATTTGGATGCCGGGTCGAGCAGTCGGGCCGGGCCATCAGCGTACACGGGGGCGGGGCACTGGCGGCCCAGGATATCGAGGTTCCGGCCGACCTGTCGTCGGCCACGTTCTTCATGCTGGCGGGACTGCTGTGCCGAAACAGTGAACTGTGGCTGCACCAGGTGGGAATGAATCCCAGCCGCAACGGGGTGATCCGTCTCTTCCGGAGAATGGGCGGCTCCGTATCGCTCATCAATGAATCGGTGGTCGGCTGCGAACCGGTTGCCGACATCGTGGTCAGGACCTCCCACCTGAAAGGAATCGAAATCGGAAAATCGGAGATTGCCCTGTCCATCGATGAAATCCCGGCGGTGGCGGTGGCGGCCGCCTGTGCAACCGGGGTCACCCGGATTTCCCAGGCTGAAGAGTTGCGCGTGAAGGAAAGTGACCGTATCCACAGCATGGTCCGTGGTCTCCGGGCTCTGGGGGTCGAGG
>WTGA01000106.1 GCA_011523765.1 Gammaproteobacteria bacterium | reverse complement strand
GAACCGGGACAACCCGCCATTCAGTGGGGTTCCAGGCTGGAAAGCCATTGGTCGCGCTCGGATTTCGGCAACCGGCTCTTTTCCCTGATGAGCGCATAGAATTCCTGAAAGGACCCGGAACGGTCCAGGGCGGTTTGCAGGGCCGGGACATGACGGTGGTAGGTTGAAAGCAATGCCAGGTGCGCATTGTTCAGGTCCAGGGTAAACCACCAGTCATAGTAGGGTGTGCCTTCTCCGCGGTTTTTTATCTCCTCATACACCGATTTCATTTCACTGAACAAGGCCCGTTTGGAGTGCGGGAGTGCAGATTCCGGCTCGTTCTCATACCTTTGTGCCAGCCGGGCCCGGAACCCCAGCACCATGGCGGTGATCCGCTCATTGCGTTTCCGTTCCTCCAGGTACGCCTCATACTGTTCCGCCGTCCCGTGTCTCGAAAACCAGTGCTCCAGTCCGGCCATTTCCACGGCAGTCGCAAAAGCCTCATTGAAGTCGGAATCTCCTTTTGCATACGCCACCTGGTGGGCCAGTTCGTGAAAAATCAGCCCCGCAAGAGAGGTTTCAGGGTAGTGCAGATGGGTGTTCAGGACCGAATCGGAGAACCAGCCCAGGGTGGAATAGGCGCTGACACCGTATTGGAAGGTATCCAGGCCCTGTTCCACCAGGCCGGCATTGAATTCATCGGCGTCCTTTTCGGAAAAGAAGCCCTTGTAGGCGACGCAGCCGGCGACGGGGAAGCACCAGGTTTTCGGGCTGAGATGGTAGGTGGGGGCGGCCACAACATTCCAGAGGACGTAGGGTCTTCCTGTATCGGTAAAATAGGTAAAGGAGCGGTTGTCCGGCAGGGCCAGGACCCTGCTGGCAAATTCCCGGATGTCCTGGACCCGCGTCAGTTTCCTTTTCAGGTCTTCGGGCGTGTCATCAGAGCCGACGAGTGCGGATATTTTTTCCCGCTTGGCGATGATTTCCCAATGTCCCTGTACCGCCTGGGTGTAGTACCCGATCTGGCTGCACGCCGACAACATGGCAAACAGGCATGGCAGCAGGTATCTGGATCGTGACATGGGCTGAAATTTGTATTCTCACACCGGGACAGGGGTTTCTCCCGGGGCCGGGGCTTCCCGCCGGACCGGGATGGGCGCATCATTTGCCGGCACCAAACCGGGAATTCTGAATCCCCTCGCGATATCCGTGTTATTTTCTGGGATAATCGAAAGCCACCGAAACCCCCGGACCGATACGGCATCATTAATGAGTGACCCCGCCCATCCATTGGAAGTATATCTTGTCGGCGGTGCGGTGCGCGATGAAATCATGGGACGCCGTATCCAGGACCGTGATTGGCTCGTGGTCGGGTCAACCCCCCAGGAAATGATCGGTTTGGGATTCAGGCCCCTGGGCAGCAATTTCCCGGTTTTCCTTCATCCGATAACCCGGGAAGAATACGCATTGGCCCGTACGGAAAGGAAAATCTCACGGGGCTATCACGGATTTGAGTTCAACAGTGACCCGGGCATTACCCTGGAACAGGATCTGTCCCGTCGCGACCTGACCATGAATGCCATGGCCAAGGACCGGGAGGGGAACGTCATCGATCCCTGGGGTGGCTGCAAAGATATCCGCAAAGGCGTGATCAGGCATGTTTCCGATGCTTTTCGGGAAGACCCGGTTCGGGTATTGCGTGTCGCCCGGTTCGCCGCCAGGTATCGGGATGACGGGTTCGAAGTGGATCCGGGGACACTTGAGCTGATGTCGAAAATGGTTGAGGAAGGAGAAGTGGACGCGCTGGTGGCCGAGCGGGTGTGGCAGGAACTGGAGAGGTCCCTTGCGGAACCCGGATGCTCGCATTTTCTCGGGATTCTGAGGCGTTGTGGTGCGCTGGAAAAAATTCTTCCGGAAGTCGACGCACTTTTTGGTATCCCGCAAACCGAGAAATTCCACCCGGAAATCGATACCGGGATTCATGTCCAGATGTCCCTGGATGCGGCAACCCGAATCAGCGATGATTCCATGGTGCGGTTTGCAGTGATGGTTCACGATCTGGGCAAGGCGCTGACACCGGCACAGGAACTGCCCCGGCACCGGGGGCATGAACGGCGTGGAATCAGGCCGATACGGCAACTTTGCGACAGAATCGGGGTTCCCGCCCGGTACCGGGAGTTTGCACTGAAAGTCTGCCAATATCATTTGCACTGCCACCGGATGGTACAGTTGAAACCGGCCACCGTTCTCAAGGTGCTGGAGGCATTCGATGGATTCAGGAAGCCCGAGCTCATAGAAAAGTTTTCACTGGCGTGCCTGGCGGACAAGCGCGGAAGGACCGGGCATGAAAACGACAGCGACGAACCGATGCAGCTGCTGAATCGTTATCATCGCGCAGCCATGGCTGTTGATGCCGGGAAAATCGCGGCCGCCTGTCATGCATCCGTTGGCTCCCGGAGCCACTGCGGACCAGGCATACGAAAGAAAATCCGACGGGAGCGTATCGCCGCCATCCGCGCCATCAGGGACCATCGAACCAAAACCGGACAACCGGGATGAGACTTCGCGGTCCAGTTCGCCAGGGAGAAAGGGGTTCATGGCGCATGGAGGAGGCAGGGGATTGCGGGATGCGGGAAGCCGCAAGGCTCCGGGAAGATGCGTTAAAATGGGTCGGGCCTGATTCACTGCAATTCGAACGCCGTACACACCGATGAAAACATTCAATCCGGAAGATGCCGAAGAAGTGGGCCATGCCCTGGAAAATTTCGGCGTTAATTTGCTGGTCAGCAATGTTGCGCAAACCGTTTCATTCCTGCAATCGGTTTTCGGGTTCACCTGCCTGAACGCTTCCGATGACTATGCGCTGCTGGAATACCGGGAGGGGCTCTACCAGCTGCACGCGGACCACACCTACGCGAACAACCCGCTTCCGTCGCTTTTGCCCGAAGCGGGTGTACGGGGGGGCGGAATCGAACTGCGATTGTTTGAAGTGGACCCGGATACCGCCGAGCAAAGGGCCGGCACGGGCGGCTATACGGTGCTGATGGAAACCGCGGACAAGCCGCACGGCCTGAGAGAGTGTTTTTTGCTCGACCCGGACGGATATTGCTGGGTTCCTTCTGTGCGCACGGCAAGGCGGGAATGACCCCGTGATCAAGGGAATTCTTTTTGACAAGGACGGCACATTGCTTGATTTCAACGGTACCTGGCTGGGGCCCTATATCGAGGCTTCGGCATACATCGCCAACTCCGCAGGACACCCTGAACTCAGCGAGGAATTGATGCGAAAAGGGGGCTATATTCCTGAAACCGGGGAGTGGGCCAGTGATGCCCTCCTTGCGTCCGGGAGCAACCGCCAGATCCTTGATTTCTGGTCCGGTGAGGTCGGCGAACCCATTGAGGGCCAGCGCCGGGAGCGTATCCAGGCCATTTTTTTGCAGGCTGCACAACGATGCATCCCCGTGATGGAAGATCTCCGGAGTTTTTTGTCCGGCTTGAAGGACAGGGGGATCGTCCTTGGGCTGGCGACCATGGATGATGAAGAAAATGCAGCCGGTATGCTGGTCCAGTTGAAACTGGAGGGACTGTTTGACTTCGTTTGTGGTGCCGACAGTGGATACGGGGTGAAACCCGAACCTGGAATGGTTCATGCCTTTTGCCGGACTTGCGGGCTGTTGCCGGAGGAGGTGATCATGGTGGGGGACAGCCCCATCGACCTCAATATGGGAAAAAACGCCGGGGTCGCCATTGCCGCCGGGGTATTGACCGGGGCTCACAACCGGTGTGAACTGGAAAGGTTTGCCGATGTGGTGATGCCGGATATTTCCAGTCTGGTACCGTTGTTGACCTGAACCGGCGAGCACGGGATTCGGGAGACGGCCCCTGTGCCGGGAATGTCCCGGAAGCTGCATGGCCGCCCCGGCCGGGGAATAAACCGGACAGCACCGGGGAATTGCTGGTATGATCCGACTGAATCCTGTCCGGAAACTCCCACCATGCAAGATACGACAGACAAGAGCCCCTCCTATTGCCGGCCTTCCGATGAGAGACTGAAACGGGAGCTCACCGAAATACAGTACCGGGTGACCCAGATGGAGGGCACCGAGCGTCCATTCGCAAATGAATACCATGACCACAAGTGCGCGGGCATCTACGTCGATGTGGTCAGTGGCGAGCCGTTGTTTTCCTCTCTCGACAAATTCGATTCGGGAACCGGATGGCCCAGTTTCACCCGGCCCCTTGAGCCGGAAAACATCGTGACCAAAACCGATTTCAAATTGCTGTATCCGCGAACCGAAGTGAGAAGCCGGTATGCGGATTCCCACCTGGGTCACTGTTTCAGGGATGGTCCGGCCCCCACAGGGTTGCGGTATTGCATGAACTCGGCGGCCTTGCGCTTTATTCCCAGGGAAAGTCTCCAGGAAGAAGGGTACGGGAAATATGAGTCACTGTTCCAGTGAAACCATGCACCAAAATCCTCGCGGTCCTGGCCGCATTCCTGCTGGGAGCTGCCGACACGGGCCTTGCCGGAAACAGGCAGCTGAGCCTGAACAGCAGCGATACCATTACCCCCGTCATTGAACTTTATACCTCGGAAGGGTGCAGCAGCTGTCCGCGTGCTGACAATTTCCTGAGTGAACTGGGGGCGACGATCGACCAGAAGTTTCGTGCCGTACCGCTTGCATTCCATGTGGATTACTGGAACCGGCTGGGCTGGAGGGATCCTTTTTCAAAGGCTGCCTACACCGAGCGCCAGCGGTTTCTCGCTGACGTCAATGCGCAAAGGTCCATGTATACCCCCGAGTTGCTGGTTTCGGGAAAAGAGGTGCGCGGAGGGATGGAGATTGTCGAACGGGTCAACGCGGCAAACCGGCAGGAATCCCGGGTGGATATCAGGTTGGACATCGAGCGCGAACAGGCCGGCAGGGTCCGCGCAAAGATTGCGTTCGACAACATGGCCGGGGAAACGGATGTGGAAGTCCATGTGGCGATTTTCGAGAATGGGATCGTCCGGCACATCAAGGGTGGAGAAAACAAGGGCCGCACCCTGACCCACAATTACCTGGTCAGGCACTGGAGTGACCCCATGCTTTTGGCAAAGGGAAAATCAACCAAACGGCTTACGCTGGCAATCGGCAGCGACTGGCAACGTGCCAACCTCGGCATGGCGGTGGTGGTGGTCAATAGCCGTAACGGCGAAACCCTCCAGGCGCTGAGTACCTCCCTGGGGAAATTGTTTTCCGGATAGTACCGGTTTCCATTGGTCCCGGACCCCTTGAAATAAAGCGGGCTGGCCCCCATTAATTCCCCATATCAACCAGACTCTTGAACAGAGGTATAGCAAATGAATACTGTAACCAAAGTCCCGCACAGAAGCCGGTATTTGCGGGGCGATTTCAATGATTTGATCCATGGGTTTTTGGCCCCGGTCACGCCGGTTCCAGGCCGGAAGCATTCACGGATTCCTGCGATGGATATTGTCGAGACGGACAAGGGCTATGAGGTGAAAACCGATCTGCCCGGGGTGAAAAAAGAGGACCTGTCAGTGAGCGTAACCGAGGATGTGCTGACCATCGAAGCCGGCTCTTCGGGGCAGGGCGAGGAAAGGAAGGGCGTAAAGGTGATTCAGCGGGAACGCTGCTTCGGGCGGTACGTGCGCACACTGCGCCTCGGGAAATCGATTGATGAGGCCAATATTGTTGCGGAATATGCCGATGGGGTGCTGAAATTGACGCTGCCAAAAGCGGAAAAAGCCACCAGGCGGCAGATTGATGTAGCCGTGCATTGAAACCAGTCCGCTGGTGTAACACGAAAAGGCCGCTGATGCGGCCTTTTCAGTTTTGGTGCGCCAGGCATGGCGCGGAGCGCCACTGGCGCTGTTCCAGTCCACGTG
>WTGA01000162.1 GCA_011523765.1 Gammaproteobacteria bacterium | reverse complement strand
TATCCGCTCCGGAGCCGTGTTCAATTTCCGGGCAGGCGGAGAGCACTGACAGGGCGGTGGCTGGCATGGAGGGTGCCCACGGCAACCGCATGCAGCAGGATTGACACCCCCGGGCCGGGAATCCGGGGTCCGGGATTTTTCGGCTAGATCGATGAATGTGCCTGCAGGTCGGCATGATAGGATGACCGGACCATGGGTCCCGATGCAACATTGGCGAATCCCATCCTGTCTCCGATTTCGGCGAATTTCCTAAATTCCTCGGGGTGCCAGTACCGTTTGACCGGGAGGTGGTGGATGCTTGGCTGCAGGTACTGGCCGATGGTGACCATATCCACCTCATGGGCCCGGAGGTCCTCGAGCACCCCGATCACTTCTTCATATTCCTCGCCCAGGCCCAGCATGAGCCCCGATTTGGTGGGGACTTCCGGCTGCAGCTGTTTCATCCTCAAAAGCAGGTCCAGGGAATACTGGTAATCGGACCCGGGTCGTGCTTCCCGGTACAGCCGCGGCACGGTTTCCAGGTTATGGTTGAATACATCGGCCGGGGTTTTGTTCAGGATTTCCAGGGCGACATCCGCCCGTCCCCTGAAATCAGGCGTCAGGATTTCAATCCTGGTGTTCGGGCACCGCGCCCGGACTGCGGCGATACAGGCGGTGAAATGGGCGGCACCGCCGTCGCGCAAATCATCGCGGTCCACCGAGGTGATCACGACATATTTCAGGTTCATCCCCAGAACGGTTTCAGCGAGGTTCCGGGGTTCATTCCCGTCAAGGGGGTTGGGACGGCCGTGACCCACATCACAAAATGGACACCGTCGCGTGCAGATGTCTCCCATGATCATGAAGGTTGCGGTGCCATTGCCAAAGCATTCCCCGAGGTTTGGGCAGGCCGCTTCTTCGCAAACGGTGTGCAGCCCGTTTGACCGCAATGTCTTCTTCAGGTCGGCAACTTCCCGGGTGCCGGTGAAGCTGGCTCGAATCCATTTTGGCTTTCTCAACAGCTGATCGCGGGGCAACACCGGAATCCTGACCGGAATGCGGGCCATTTTTTCCGCCCCCCGGAGTTTTTCTCCCTGGACGACCGGTCTGGGTTTTGCTTTCTGGAGTTCCATGAACCATTACCGGCGGGGTTGAGGGTCTCTTTCCGGGGTGTCAGGCTCGGTCATGTAGTCGGAAACCGGCGGGCAACTGCAGACCAGGTTCTTGTCGCCATACACGTTGTCCACCCTGCCGACGGGAGGCCAGAACTTGTTGTTCCGGGTTTCCGGTGTCGGAAAGAAGGCACGTTCCCGGGAATAGGGATAGGGCCAGTGGTCGCTGACGAGCAGCTGGTATGAATGCGGGGCATTGGTGAGCAGGCTGTTCTCAAGCTCGGACTTGCCGTATTCAATTTCCCGGACCTCTTCCCTGATCAATATCATGGCCTCGCAGAACCGGTCAATTTCCTCCAGGGATTCGCTTTCCGTGGGCTCGATCATCATGGAATCGGGAACTGGCCAGGAGATCGTCGGAGCATGAAATCCGTAATCGATCAGCCGTTTTGCGACATCTTCCACGGTCACCCCGCTGCTGTCCTTGATCGGGGCCATGTCAATCACGCACTCGTGGGCCACTCGATCATTGATTCCCTTGTACACGACAGGGTAATGGGGGTCGAGCCTGTGGGCAATGTAATTGGCGTTGAGGATCGCAATCTGGGTCGCCCTCTTCAATCCGTGCTTGCCGAGCAAACGCATGTACGCCCATGAAATGGGCAGGATCAGTGGAGATCCCCAGGGTGCTGCGGAAACGGTGCCGACCGGGCTGGACCCGCCTCGGTTGCAGCTCACAACGGGATGGTCGGGCAAAAAGGGCAGCAGGTGTTTCCGGACACCAATGGGGCCCATGCCGGGTCCGCCGCCGCCATGGGGGATCGCAAAGGTTTTGTGCAGGTTCAGGTGCATGACATCCGCCCCGATTTCCGCAGGCCGGCAAATGCCCACCATGGCATTCATGTTGGCACCGTCCATATAGACCTGGCCGCCATGGTCGTGGACGATGCGGCACAGTTCCTTGATGGAAGTTTCAAATACGCCATGGGTGGACGGGTAGGTGACCATGGTGGCTGCCAGGGTGTCCGAATACTCTTCGGATTTGGCCTTGAAATCATCCATGTCGATATTGCCCTGTTGGTCGCACTGGACCACGACGACCTTCATGCCCGCCATGACCGCGCTGGCAGGATTGGTGCCGTGGGCCGAGGAGGGAATCAAACAGACATTCCGCTGTTCGCTGCCCTGGGAATGGTGCCAGGCGCGTATGCACAACAGTCCGGTATACTCGCCCTGGGAACCGGCATTCGGTTGAAAGGAGAACCCGGCAAACCCGGTGATTTCACACAGCATGGAATCCAGCCGATTAATGATCCGGTGGTACCCCTTGGTATGTTTTGCAGGCGCAAACGGATGAATGTGGGCGAACAATGGGTTGGAGATCGGTTCCATTTCGCTGGCCGCATTCAGTTTCATCGTACACGACCCCAACGGGATCATTGCCCGGGTCAGGGTAATGTCTTTGCTGGCCGTTTTCCGGAGATAGCGCATGAATTCGGTTTCCGACCGGTACCGGTGGAAAATTTCATGGGTCAGGAATTCGCTGGATCGCCTGAGTCCTTCGGGGATGGATTGCTCCAGGTCGATATCGAACAGATTGCCATGGACTTCCGCGGCAGTGGTTCCGGCGAACACCTCGAGCAGGCCGACCACCTTTTCCCGGGAGATGGTTTCATCCAGGCTGATGCCCAGATGATCCTCATCAACCAGTCGGAGGTTGTATCTTGACTGTTCCGCCTTGTCCCGGATACGTTTCGCTTTCCCGGGGGTATGCACGGTCAGGGTATCGAAAAAATGTTTATGGGTGGTTTCGAATCCCAGGTTTGCCAGTTCACGGGCCAGGGCCCGTGTCAGCCGGTTGATGCCGGTTGCAATGCGAAGCAGCCCTTCCGGGCCGTGATACATGGCATAGACGGTTGCCATGACGGCCAGCAGTACCTGTGAGGTGCAGATGTTGCTGGTTGCCTTGTCCCGTCGGATATGCTGTTCCCGGGTCTGCAGGGCCATGCGGTAGGCCAGGTTGCCGTTGGAGTCGATGGAACTGCCAATGATCCGGCCGGGTACGGAGCGCTTGTATTTTTCATGGGTGGCCATGTAGGCGGCATGGGGACCGCCAAAACCCATGGGGACACCAAATCGCTGGGTACTTCCCACTGCGATGTCCGCGCCCATTTCACCGGGGGGGCGGAGCAGTGTCAGAGCCAGGGGGTCGGCCGCCATGATGACCAGTGCATTGTTGCGTTTCAATTGCTCGAAAGCATCCTGGAACTCCCGGACAAGGCCGGATGCACCCGGATACTGGACGACCCCCGCAAAATACTCGCCGTTCCCCGCTTCCCGGTCACAGTCTCCGACGACCACCTCGATCCCCATTGGGCCGGCCCGGGTCTGGAGGACCGCAATGGTTTGCGGCAGGCAATCCTGGTCGACAAGGATACGATTGGACCGGCTTTTCCTGTTCACGCGCCGGGCGACCATCATCGCTTCTGCAACCGCGGTGGCTTCATCCAGCAGCGAAGCATTGGCGAGCTCCATTCCCGTCAAATCCATAATCATCTGCTGGAACGTGATCAGTATTTCCAGGCGCGCCTGGCTGACTTCGGGCTGATAGGGGGAGTACGCGGTATACCAGTCCGGGTTTTCCATGACATTGCGGCGAATCACCGGAGGGGTCACGGTTCCGTAGTACCCCAGCCCGATCATTGAGATGGCGGCGGTATTGTCGGCGGCGATCAGTCGGCTGAGCTTGTTCAGGCGATTTTCGTCCAGCGACCGAGGGAGAGAAAACTCCCGGGTACTTTGTATCGATTCCGGCACGGTCTGCTCAATCAGTCCGTCCAGGGAGTCCAGCCCCAACTTCGCCAGCATCCGGGCGATCCGGTCGGGGTTGGATCCTATGTGTCGTACGGTAAAATCATCCGATCGGGGCATAGGGGTCCTCTTTGTTCCGCTAGTTGGGTTCCGTTGAAATCCTAGGAAAGGGATTCAATCAGGGCCTGGTAGGCATCGTCATCCATCAGGCTTTCAAATTCGCCGCTGTCCGACGGTTTCAGCTTGAAAATCCAGCCATCCCCTTCGGGGTCCTCATTGACCTGTTCCGGGGCATCATCCAGCGCATCGTTGACTTCCGTGACTTCGCCGCTGACCGGGGATTTGACTTCCCCCGCTGCTTTGACGGATTCGATGACCGCCGCCTCTTCTCCCTGTTCCAGCATTTGGCCGATATCAGGCAACTCGACATAGACGACATCACCCAGCTGATGCTGGGCGTAGTTGCTGATGCCGATGACGACAGTCTCTCCCTCGATCCGGGCCCATTCATGATCAGTAGTATATCTCGTTGACATGTTTCTCTAATACCTCGTTCTGTGTGAGTTGAAGTTCTGGCCTGAACCAGTTACCGAAAATAACGATGCGGTGAAAACGGCAAGGGATGGACAACAATGGGAAGCCGCTTGTTCCGGACCACCGCGCGCAATTCGGTGTTTTCACCACAAAAATTGACATCCAGGAAACCCATGCAAACCGGCTGGCCCAGGCACGGACTGTATCCGCCACTGGTGACCCGGCCCACTTCAGTGCCCAGACCGTCCTCGATCACCACCCCCTCCCTGACCGGGGCCCGGCTCCGGGGGGAGAGACCGACCAGCCGGCGACGGACGTTTCCCGGGATCTGTGGCAGTACCACCGTATCTCCGGGGAAACCGCCTGCACGGCTTCCCCCGCTTCTTCTTGACCTGGAAATGGCCCAGACCAGGTTGGCTTCCACCGGGGTGGTTTCCGGGGTCAGTTCATGGCCGTAAAGACACAGGCCGGCTTCCAGCCTCAATGAATCCCGTGCCCCCAGCCCGACCCATCTTACGGCTTCGTCGCGAAGAAACCGGGCCGCCAGTTCTTCGGCCCGGTCGGACGGCATGGAGATTTCAAATCCGTCCTCCCCGGTATATCCGGACCGGGTGGCGAAGCAGGGAATGCCGGCAATTTCGATGCCCCGGGCGTCCATGAATTTCATGTCGGCGAGATCACATCCAAGCCGGTTCATGACCTCGGCAGCCTGGGGCCCCTGCAGTGCGAGCAGACTGCGGTCATCCAGCATTTCGATATTCAGCCTGTCGGCCAGCCGTGCCCGGACGCGCCGGAAATCGTCCTCCTTGCACGCGGCATTGACCACGAGAGTGAATTCATCCGTGCCCACATGCACGATCATGAGGTCATCCAGGATTCCTCCTGCCTCGTTCAGCAACAAGCCATACCTTTGCCGCCCTTCGGGCAGTGCGACGAGGTCAACCGGCATCAGCGTTTCCAGCAGGGATGCGGCGTTCGGGCCTTCCACCCGGATCTGCCCCATGTGCGATACGTCAAACAGCCCGGCCCGGGCGCGCGTGTGGAGATGTTCCTTAATGATGCCGTCCGGGTAGTGAACGGGCATGTCATAACCGGCGAAGGGCACCATTTTGGCATCGGCCAGCACATGCAGGTTGTGAAGTGAGGTTCGCTTCATTGGTCCGATGCGTTCATTTCAGAAAGGTTCGGAGAGGTAATGAAACCCGGCCATCCTTTCCGTCCTGGAGGGCGGGGATTCCGGTCGAGCGGTTTGTGGGTCCTTAGCCGGCGGTTTCTGCTCCACCAGATCGATCGTGTTCGCCCGAAGCCCTGACTCTCTCCACACAGCTGAAAAAGGATGCCCAACCACTGAATTCATTATCCCATCACAAAAATTGGATTACAAGGCATCCGTCCATGTATTGTCACGAGCAAATGATCTGTCCTAATAATTAACACGTGACCTGTCCGGATTTAT
>WTGA01000062.1 GCA_011523765.1 Gammaproteobacteria bacterium | reverse complement strand
CGAAATCGATCCGGAAGTCAGCGAAAAGCTTGACCAGATCGCCGAAACCGCCAGGACCGCAATGCCGATTGGATTGATGGACTGCACGGCCAGTTGAGAATTTGCAGGATCGAGCGTAACTGCGCGTCCTCTGTCGGGTCGGTCGAAAGGCGCGTAGTTATCCTCCCCTTCCACCCCGGATTCCGGCCTGAAACCATGCTGTATCCCCGCATCCGTTTCCAGGCTTGTAGTGCCGACCTTTGGAGGCGGTCCAATTAAGTCAACCGGTTATATTTTTTTGGGTGCCGAATCACGGAAGTCGGGTTAGAATCCTCCATTAATACATACTGACGGATGCCCCCTGATGTTGTGGGTCAAATCAATGCACATAATCGCCATGGTCGCCTGGTTCGCCGGCTTGTTTTACCTGCCCAGGCTCTTCGTTTATCATGCCCGGACGGTTCATGGACCGAGTATCGAGCTTTTCAAGACCATGGAGCGGAGGCTGTTTTTTGGTATCATGACCCCGGCTGCAGTCCTGACCCTCCTGTTCGGCGTCTGGCTTTGGGTCGGCTACGGGTTTACCGACACTTGGCTGGTCTGGAAACTGGTACTCGTGGCGTTGGTGGTTTTCCACCATATCTGGTGTTACCGGGCATTGGTAGCCTTCCAAAACAATGCCAATACCAAAACGCATGTTTATTATCGCTGGATGAATGAACTGCCGGTTTTGCTGCTTATCGGCATCGTCATCCTGGTCGTGGTCAAGCCCGTCTGATACCCATGTTTCTGGTTGCGTTGTTCGAACCCGAAATTCCGCCGAATACGGGCAATATCATCCGGCTGTGCGCAAATACGGGTTGTACCCTGCACCTGATTGGCCGGTTGGGATTTGACATGGATGAAAAACAGCTGCGCAGGGCCGGTCTCGACTATCACCAGTACACCGAGGTCAGGACCTGGGGCCACTGGGACTCGTTCAGGCGGGAGAATCCGGCCCGTATCATTTCGTTTTCCACCCGGAATCACCGGTGTTACAGCGATTTCCGGTTCTCGGCGGGAGACATCCTGCTCTTCGGTTCAGAAACCAGCGGGTTGCCCGAGTGGCTGCGTGAACAGGCGGAGGAAGAAAACCGACTGACCATCCCCATGCGGCAAAACAGCCGCAGTCTGAATCTGTCCAACAGTGCCGCCATCGCCGTGTACGAGGCCTGGCGTCAAAACGCTTTCCGCAACCGGTCTCTTTAGCGGGTTTCGGCTTTTGGGCCTCTTGACAGCAGGGATTTGACCGCACTGGCCGGGTCCGTGTTTTCAAAAATGATTTTGTAGGTCTGTTCCGTGATGGGCATGTCAATGCCATGTTTCCGGCCTGCGGAATACAATTCTCGGGTGGTCAGTATCCCTTCTATTTCCTGGGCGATATCATCCACCACCTGTTGCCTTGCCCTGCCTTGCCCCAGGCCCAGGCCAAATCTCCGGTTGCGGGACTGGTCGTCCGTGCACGTCAGTATCAGGTCGCCGACACCCGTCAATCCGGTAAATGTTTCCGGTTTGCCTCCCAGGACCAACCCCAGCCGTGTCAGTTCTGAAAGTCCCCGGGTGATGAGCGCAGCCCGCGCATTGGCGCCATAACCCAGTCCGTCACTGATCCCCGCTGCGATCGCCATTACGTTCTTGATGGCCCCTCCCAGCTGTACACCAATCAGGTCGTCGCTGAAGTAAACCCGGGTGGTAGGCGTACGAAACCAGTTGGCTATCATTTCAGCATCCGCTGCACGGTTACTGGCCACAGTCAGTGCCGTTGGCAGGTTCGCGGCGGTTTCCCGTGCAAAGCTTGGTCCTGAAATGACCCCGGTCCGTGCTTCCGGGCCGAGCACTTTTTCCGCAACCTTGCTGAGCAATTCTCCGCTGGTGCCGTCGAATCCCTTGGTCCCCCAGATGACCGTAGCCTGTTCCGGTGACCGGCCCTGGGAGCGCATCTGGGTTTTCAGGGCTTCCAGAGCACTTCTGAAACCATGGCTGGGGACGGCAATGACGAAACAATGCGTTGCCCGGGTGGCGCGGGCGAATTCCACTTCGATATCGAGGTTGTCCGGCAATCGGATGCCCGGGAGATAGCGCTCATTACACCGTGTCTTCCGTGCCCTGGACAGTTCGTCTGCATTTCGGCCCCACAGTACAACACGCTCCACATTGTGGGACAGCAACAGGGACAGGGCGGTTCCCCAGGACCCTGCGCCTAGTACAGAAACAGTGCGAAGGGGCGTCATCGGATTTCGTTCGGATTATTTGGTTTGAACCAACTAGTGGGTTTGCGCCGGTTCGGAATCTTTCGGTTGCTGTTTTGAACGATAGAGCGATTCAAAATTGACTGGAGCCAGAAGAAAGGCGCCGAACCCGCCTTTGGTGACCAGGTTGTTCAGTTCCTCCCGGGCAAAGGGCAGTAGAATGCCCGGGCAGGCGACCTCGATCATGATTTGCCGGGTATTCGCATCCGGGTGCTGTATTCTGAATACGCCGGCCTGATGCACCTCTGCAAGGTAGACCGTGGTGTCTTCGTGTGCCGCGGTCACCGTTGCCTTCAGAATGATTTCGGAGATATGGTTCGTTTTGTCAACCAGGTGATAGTCGATGGCAATTTGTATATCGTGAGCAAGCTTCACATCCGACCGGGTAAAGATCTTCGGTGTGGAGGGCGCTTCAAAGGACGCATCCTTCAAATACACCTTGATGGTGTCAAATCTTGTGGCGGATTTTCCGGAAGAAGGCGGGCCTGCCTGGACGGACCCATCCGGCGGGTTGCCGTTATCGGTCATTAGTCCGCCCTGCCCATCGGACCGGTTGAAAACATCAGCCTTTTTCCAGGGGCAGGTTTTCCTTCTTCCATCCGCTTAACCCGCCTGACAGGACATACACGTCCGCGAATTCATTTTTCTTCAGAATCGAAACCGCCTTTTTGGAGTCTGCACCGGTTTCACAGGCCAGTACAACGGGTTTCTTCTGGTACTTTTTCAATTTGCCCAGGGAGTCCGAAAACCGGCTGAAAGGGATGTTGATGGACTGGGAAATATGTCCCTTTTTGAAACGGTCCTTTTCATTCAGGTCTATGATGACGGCATGGTCCCGCGACTGTAATGAGGGCAGTTGTGCAGGGGACAGGATTTTTGAGCCTCCCATCCCTTTGGATGCGGGGTCGAAACTCAGCAGCAGCACAATGACGACCAGCATGGCAAACAGGTACCAGTACTCAGTCATAAAATCGATATACATGTTTAAACCGGTTAGCAGTTGTTCGGGGGCTCTTCCTGGAGGATTGCAAAATTCCAGATGGCGGAGGAGATAAAACGGATAGCACTATAGCCCCCGATTATACACCAACTCTTTCCGGATGGTGTTTTGCCCCTGAAAAATCTGTCCGGCCCCCGCCAAGCCCGGTGCACCCGGCCAGTCATGGCGCTGCTCGTGGATGCTGGCACCCGGCATCCCCAACGCTGGAGAAGTTGCCCGTCTGGTTGGAATTTCCAGTCCGGCAGCGGAGACAAGGCGGCAGGCCGGGCCTTGGAGAATGAAGGAATGGGTTGCGCACGGATGGGGCCGGAAAGTCGGCGGAAGTTGGCCAGCAGGCAGCACCACCTGCGTCCGGAACCGCTCCGGCCCATCTCCGGGCCTGATCGGACCGGGAGTGCGGTGGATGGGAGTGCGGTGGATGGCAACCCCCTGCTGTTTGTGTTAGTGTAAAGACAACGAATTCGCCGGGACGCAGTGACCGCAGAAAGAGTTCCCGAGCGGCAAGACCTGTCGGTACAGAACTGTGGCAAAGCAGGTGAAGCGCCTCCGGCACGAGCGGTGCACGCCACCACTGCCCAGCGGTCGGGTGTACGACACAAAGTGTAAAGTGCGGTCCATGGAGGGTTGGGAAGACGCCTGGCAATCTGTCGTATTTTAGGCTGGTTTGAATATGCTTAAGGTATCAATGAAATACAAAATCGTAATTTTTTTGTTTCTGGGCTGTATCGTGATGCAAGGCCGGTTGCTGTCTGCCCAGGAGACGGAATCGCTTCCCCTGGAAGACCTGCAGGTCTTTGCGGAAGTCTTCGGAAAGATCAAAAGCGAATACGTTGAAGAGGTTTCCGATACGGCGTTGTTGCGGGACGCAATCCAAGGCATGCTGGCAGGACTTGATCCGCATTCTGAATTCCTGGACCCTGCGGATTTCGAGGAAATCAAGACGGCAACCGAGGGCCGGTTTGGCGGGCTGGGTCTTGAGGTAACCACCGAATCCGGACTGGTGAAGGTGGTTGCCCCGATCTACGGAACGCCGGCTTACGCTGCGGGAATCCAGGCCGGGGATTTTATCCTGATGCTCAATGGCCAGCCGCTGCGCGGCATGAGCCTGCGCGAGGTGGTGGAGAAAATGCGTGGGGTGCCGGGGTCAGAGATCAGCCTGACAGTCTCCAGAACGGGTTTCCAGAGTCCAAAAGACATCAAGCTCGTGCGCTCGGTCATCAAGGTGATCAGCGTTCGGGGAGAAGTCCTGGCCGAGGGGATTGGATATGTCCGGGTATCGAGTTTTCAAAGTGGAACGGCCCAGAGCCTGCGAAATGAGATCGAGGTGCTGAGCGAGTCCTATGGCCAGCCGCTCAAGGGCCTGATCCTGGACCTCAGAAACAATCCGGGTGGTGTGTTCACGGGCGCAGTGGAGGTCACGGACATGTTTCTGGGTGCGGGTGAAATCGTTTCGACCAAGAGCAGAAGGGTGGCCGAAGCCCGAAGTTTTACCGCGAAACCAGGTGATGTCATTGACAATGCACCCATGGTCGTGCTGGTCAACGGCGGGTCTGCATCCGCCTCGGAAATCGTGGCCGGTGCTCTCCAGGACCATCAACGGGCCATTATCATGGGAACCCAGACCTTCGGGAAAGGCTCCGTGCAAACGATCATCCCCATGCACAATGGTAGCGCGCTGAAAATGACGACTGCACGCTATTATACTCCTTCCGACCGGTCTATTCAGGCGAAGGGAATTACACCGGATATTGTGACGGAGCAGGCGGACGGGGTTGCCAATCACCGGCCACGGGAAGAAATCAGCGAATCCGACTTGTTTGGCCACCTGGAGAATGACGTGTCGGACCCGGGGGATGACAGTGAAGCGAAACCGGAGGCAGGCATGGCGCATCTCATGGGAAATGATCGCCAGTTAAGGGAAGCGGTGAACCTGATCAAGGGAATGTCGCTGGTCAAAACGAGGGCGGGTTCCGCCGATGGTTGATTACCGTTTCCCCTTGATCTCGTCCCCGGGTTTTCGACGAGCCCGCCATTTATTGAGCCAGGCGTTGATTTTGTGGGAGCTGCGCCGGGCCCATTGAAAGTCCAGCGACAGAATCATCAGCCCGAGAGGAATCATCCATAACCCCAGTACCGGCAAAAACCAGAATACGCCACCCAAAAGCAATGCTACTCCGAGAACCTGTCTTGGCAATGCCGGCATGGTGCGAAACCGCTTCAACATGGGTTTTAGTTTCGGGTTCATCGTCAAATCGGTTCTGGTGGAATTCAGCACCCGGATTGTAGTATTGCGGTCAAGACACCAAAAGGTCCATTCCGTCCATGAGCTATAAATTTACCAAAATGCACTCGCTCGGGAATGATTTTGTTCTGTTCGATGGCGTAACCGAAAATATACGGATTACTGAGCAGGCAGCCGGAATGATTGCCAACCGCCGCTTCGGCATCGGGTGCGACCAGGTATTGGTGGTCGAACCCCGGGACAACCATGAAAACGGATTTCGGTTGAGAATCTTCAATAGCGATGGAAGTGAAGCGGGCCAATGCGGCAATGGTGCCCGTTGCCTTGCACGATTTCTGTATGACCGGGAATTAACCCGTGACTCGAATATTGAGGTTATCACGAATACCACCACGGTTCACCTGGAACTCAACGAAGACAATAGTGTGACCGCTGGCATGGGGTGTCCCCAGTTTGCGCCGGAAAAGATTCCGTTGAGGAGCCCACGGCAGGAATTGACCTACACGGTGAACACGGAACTGGGGGAATTCGAATTCAGTGCGTTATCGATCGGCAACCCGCATTGCATTCTACAGGTGG
>WTGA01000089.1 GCA_011523765.1 Gammaproteobacteria bacterium | reverse complement strand
CCGGTACAGCCCGGATATAAGCAATGTTATGCTATTGGTAAGTAAATTTAATGTGAAAGTGCGGCAGCCATTCTATACAATCAGCAGGTTCGGTGTGTCCTGATTTTTCAGGGCAGTCATTTTATCTGGAGTACAACATGTTCGACAAAACCAAGAGTGTTGCTGAGATGGATCCTGAACTCTGGGATGCCATACAATGTGAAGAGCAGCGGCAGGAAGACCATATCGAGTTAATTGCTTCGGAGAATTTTGTCAGTCCCCGCGTGCTGGCGGTCCAGGGTTCGGTGCTGACCAACAAATATGCAGAAGGGTATCCCGGCAAGCGTTATTACGGCGGCTGTGAATTTGTCGACCGGGCGGAATCGCTGGCGATAGACCGGGCAAAGCAGTTGTTCGGCGCGGATTACGTGAATGTTCAACCGCATTCGGGGTCTTCTGCGAATGCGGCGGTTTACATGGCACTGTGCGATCCTGGAGAGACCATTTTGGGAATGAGCCTGGCCCACGGAGGGCATCTGACCCACGGGTCGGCCGTGAATTTTTCAGGCAAGCTGTACCATGCCGTGCAGTATGGCCTGGATGACGAGACGGGCGAGGTGGACTATGAAGAGGTCGAGGCCTTGGCCAGGGAGCATAAACCGAGGATGATTGTGGCCGGATTTTCGGCCTACTCCAGGATCATGGACTGGCAGCGGTTTCGGGAAATTGCCGATGCGGTTGGAGCGTACCTGTTTGTGGACATGGCCCATGTTGCCGGGCTGGTAGCCGCAGGGTTGTACCCCAACCCGGTTTCCATAGCGGATGTGACCACCACCACGACACACAAGACATTGCGCGGGGCCCGGGGCGGCATGATCCTTGCCCGGGAAAATCCTGAAGTGACCAGAAAACTGAACTCCCTGGTGTTTCCCGGAACGCAGGGCGGTCCGCTGATGCACGTGATTGCGGCCAAGGCCATGGCATTCAAGGAAGCCCTGGACCCTTCGTTCCGGGAATACCAGCAACAGATCCTGGACAATGCGAAGGCCATGGTGGAAGTGTTTCAGGAGCGGGAATACCGCATTGTTTCCGGCGGTACCGACAGCCATCTGTTTCTTCTTGACCTGATCGACAAGGGCATCACCGGCAAGGATGCGGATATCGCACTCGGCCGCTCCCATATCACCGTCAACAAGAATGTGGTGCCCAACGATCCGCAATCCCCGTTTGTCACCAGCGGGTTGCGGATCGGAACTCCCGCAATGACCTCCCGTGGATTCGGCGTGGAGGAGTCCCGAAAAATTGCCGGATGGATCTGTGATGTGCTGGACAACCTGGGGGATGAATCCGTGGAGCGTTCTGTGAAAGAGAAGGTCATCGGGTTGTGCGGAAATTTTCCGTTGTACCGGGGTTGATCCGGGATGGCGCAACGGGTGTTGACGCCCGAATCGCTTCCGCACATCCCCTTCGCTGACACTGGCAGCACGTGTGTGGTCACCAGTCCATCCGCGAGTTCAGCCGCTGTCTCAAGCCCCTCTATCCAGCGAATCGACTTTTTCGTCTCCACCCAGCGGCACACCGAGCGCGGAAATTCCCATCAATGCCGTCATGCCCGAATGGCTGCGGACCGTTTGCAGACGACATGTTTGTCAAGTGTATCCATTTGACCGACTTGTGATGGGTCTTCGCGGGAGCATTGCTCCCGGGTCCCGTCCGTGCACGGTGGCGCCTGCGCGTGGAATTCCCCGAATTCCATCGGTGCCCCGTATCACGACTGGAACGACCGGTATTCCACCAATGTGGAACGACCGATGATGCCAACGATGGTGACCAACAATCCAGCACCCCAGGCATCCGTTAACCGCATTGGCTTTCCCAGCCGAAAATACACTGGCTGCTGCCGCCCCTGCTCAATGGCGATATTGTCCGCGTACAGGCAGGTTCGCCCTGAAGTGTCCTGTACCACGTCCAACCGCCCGCGCAGGCCGGGAAGATGCCCGGTTGCCTCGGGGAATATGGCCGCTCCTCCTGTTGGCAAGGGGTCAAGTGCCAGCAGCAGGCCGCCCTCATTGGGCTTCCACTCCCGTTCAAGTCCAGCCCTATATCCCGGCGCGGCGGCGTAAACGGTCATCGGGAGATGGGTGGTATACAGGCCAAGGCTAACCTCGCCAGCTTCGTCAGTGGTTGCCCGTTGCGATGTCTTGTTCGGAAAGAGTGCCTGTACCTCGATTCCGGGTAAAGGCAGGCTCTGTGAATGTACCGCAATGGTCGCGTCATCGGGGACAAGTTCGAGTTTCGCAGCGGGAATGCTCAACACCAGGCTGGACTCACCAACCACCTGGTATGTCGGCAGGCTGCCCGCCGCTTCCCGGGTCTTCTCCAGGATAATCGAGACGCCATCCCCCCGGCGTTCCATCAGGTACTGGCGGTGGCCCGATCCGGAAATATCGTCAACGGGGATTTGCCGGAATACGGAGGTGAGCACTTCGTTGCGGGTTGCCTGGCTGGCGTTCATGGCTTCTATGGTCATGCCATTGGGAAGCTGGCCCGGCGAGTCGATCTCAAGGCGGTCCCTGAACATCGACAGCCTGATCCGCTGCGAGGAGATGGAGTAGTCACGGTGTACCACCGCGTTGACTACTGCTTCGAACACCGCGGCGGTACTGTACTGCGGCATCTCTTCCCGTGCCGGCGTCTTGCGTGCTGCAACACGCATGTTCCGAACGACAAATTTCACTGCATCGGCAATCTGGGAACGAAGCGGGCCGACGATTTCCTGGGCATCCAGCTGGCCGGACGCGCGGTCTTTTCCGCGATAGTGCGTGGCCACAATCGTAGCTTGCGGCAACCATTCCTGGGGGGAGCGGGCACACAGCAGTATACCGGCGACGGTGGCCCGGTCCACGCCTGCTTCATCCTGCGCCAAGAGCCGAAGGTTCATCAGCCCCCGGCTGGGGTTGTCTGCTCCCGCTGCGCTCAGCAGCGGTTCCCAAAGGCGCTCGCTGAGCGTCTCGAATCCTGTCTGCGGAACGACCTGTTTGTCATACCAGATGTAACGGTTCTGCGCGCGTCTTTGTGCCAGGCGCAGCCGTTCGTCGCCTGAAAGGCGACGCTTGGTCGCACCAACCCGGATGAACGCATGCCCTGACCGTTCGTGCACGGCGTCGCTCCTCGGTACTTTCACGAGTACGAAGCTCCTGCCATCAAGTTCCCGGTGGTGGAGGTCGATGCGCAAGGCAGGTTCGATTGCATCCGTGCATGCCTCGACCAGCAAACGGTCCAGGGCCTTCACCTGCTCCGGCGACATCCCTTGAATCCGGCCATCGTCCGTAACACCGCAAAGCAGCACACCGCCGTCCGCGTTGGCGAACGCGGCCATCTCATCGGCCATCTCATCGACCATCTCATCGACCAGGTCATCCCGTCGGGGACTTGTTGGATGGTCTCCCTGGAACTCCATCTGTTTGAATTCCTAGGCACTGTCCTCGCCCAGGCGTAAACGCTGCCGGATCTCCGCCTCACTGATGGTCACGAATCATCTCCATTTTTCACCGCTTTGGGAGACCGGGTGGAGCGGCCGGACGGCTGGGATGCGGTATTCGACCGCTTCGCTGCTTGTCTGGTTTCTCCCGGGCCATATGCAAATTCTCTGCTTGTTCATCGTTTCGTCCCGGATGTCCGACGCCTGGTTTCGTATCCTCCCTGCCGTTCCGGCACCTGCTCGATTCCAGCAGGGCTGTCGGTCTGCAACCCCGGCATATTCCAGCGAAGGGCACCACCCTGTCGGAGTGAAGAGACGCAGGTGATCTGGTCTTACTACTTCATACTGGCAAGATATGTCAACCATTCATGCAGGGTCGTGGTTCGCCGGCGGGTGGTCGCTGGCGAAACCGGATGTCCTTTCTGGTTGCGTTTCACCCGGAATGCCTGGCTGCCAGTCCGCGTTCACGGCCAGGGTGGTCGGATGGTTCTGACGCCGGCGGCCTGATTCCGTGCAGGGCCCGGACATCTGCCGGGCAGTGCCAGGTCCATTTGGGAACCGCGCGCCGTGTCCAGGCATGGAACCATGCTTTCCCGTTGATTTTGCATACGTTTTGAACCCGGTGGTCACTGGAATGGGCGGTGTTTTGCCCGGCGTGTTTCACGTGGCAGGCTTCTTCAGGAATCCATCCGGCCGGGCAGGTTGAGTTCCGAAATCTGCCAGCGGATGCCTGGCAAGCAGGTATACTCACCACCATGGAATTGAATTTCAACACCTGTTACCAGGCGGTCAAGCACCGTGATTCCCGGTTTGACGGGCTCTTCTTCATGGGGGTGGTCAGCACCGGTATTTTCTGTCGTCCGGTTTGCCCAGCGGTCACCCCGAAACCAGGCAATTGCCGGTTCTACGCTTCGGCCTCTTCGGCCCTTGCAGCGGGATTTCGTCCCTGTCTGCGGTGCCGGCCCGAAACCGCGCCGGACAGCCCGGCGTGGAACGGGGTGAGAACCACGGTCAAGAGAGCCCTTGACCTGATTGATCTGGGGGCGCTCGATGCAGGCACCGTGAATGGACTGGCAGAACGCCTGGGGGTGAGCGACCGTTACCTGAGACGTCTTTTCACCCGGTATGTCGGCGCAAGCCCGCAATCGGTGGCCCGCACGAGAAGAGCCCTGATCGCCAGGCGGTTGATTTTTGACAGTACGGATTCCATGACATCCATTGCGCACAAGGCGGGTTTCAGGAGCGTTCGACAGTTTAACGATACATTTCACAAGGTCTATGGAACCTCCCCCAGCGCATTGCGCAGGCAACACACACTTGATCCGGAGAAAAATGAAAAAACTGCATTCTGATATCTTTGAAAGTCCCATCGGCGAAATCTGCATCGTTGCCGACGGCAGCCAATTGTGCCTGCTGGATTTCAGGGACAGCGACGAGCGTATGGCCAGGCTTCTGCGACGACGGTTTGGAGAGTACCAGCAGGAAACACGCATCAATGTACTGGGGATGCGGGACCGGCTGAAACGGTATTTTGAGTGTGACTGGTCGGCTTTCAGTGGCCTGCCGGTTTCGACGGGCGGCACGGCATTCCAGAAGTCGGTATGGGAGGCACTGACAAGGATTCCGGTAGGGTCCGCCATTTCCTATCATCATCTCGCCGAAAAATGCCGCAATCCGGGTGCGGTGCGCGCCGCCGCAAGTGCCAATGCCAGCAATCCGGTTGCGATTGTGGTGCCCTGCCATCGGGTCATCGGAAAGGATGGGACGCTCCGGGGCTATGCCGGGGGGGTGGAGCGAAAAGCCTGGTTGCTGCGGCATGAAGGGGCATCCGCCTGACCGGCATCTGCCGGGACGGTCCACCGGTTGAATTCCAGGAGGTCCGGCAGGCCTTCTGGTGGAATCGATGATCCGGGCGGCCCGTCCCGGTACCGGAATTGCAGGGGAAGCGCAGTCGGAGCCGTCCCGGCAAATTCTTACCTAAACCCGGGGCAGTTTGGTACACTCCAGCCTGCAGGGGCATCGGGACGGCCCTGCAACCGGTGACAGCCGGCGATTCCGGGCATCCGTCCGCCCGGCACCACTGCCGGTTCAAAGGAGGACCCGGGCCAGGCGGCCGGTCGGTGACCGGCCGGCAATCCGGAGCGTTTCAATCCCGGCAGCCGGGAAGAGAGAGTCCGGGCGGAACTGGACGGCAGAGGAATGAACGGCGAATCCACGATGTCTGCGCGGTGGTACCGGCGGCGGGTGGGCAACCACCGGACCTGCCGGAGAACTTTGTAGCGGGAGAACAGGCCTGGTCAGAAATGCACGATGGAAATGGTAGGGAATTATATACCTGGTTAAGCAACCGGATAATTTGATGTATTACAACAGGATCAAGTACAATCGCGTTTATCAGGGGGGAAACCCATCCCCCTGATAACAAAGAACATCCCCCTGATAACAAAGAACAAGTGAGGTGTTCACCGCATGGGTGATTATACATACCGATCCATCACTTTTCGACTCCATCCGGGGACCCATACAAAGCATACCCTGCTAACCCAGACCGCCGGGGCCTGCCGATGGGTCTGGAACCAGTCCCTTGCCCGCAACCAGAAGCAATACGCCTGGTTCAAGGAGGGCAAGGCGGAGAAGCCTTCGGTCAGTTTTCAA
>WTGA01000100.1 GCA_011523765.1 Gammaproteobacteria bacterium | reverse complement strand
TTACCGTGTTTCAAATCAAACACTTATGTCACCGTATGTTAAACTTGGGTTAAGAACTGCTGGGCTGGGTTTCACACAGTGGCTTCTTCAAATCTCATCCTGAAAATCTCCTCTTGCAAGTCGGTTCGAATCATCAAGCTCCCCCCCAAATACGGGGAGGATAAATCCGGACAGGTCACGTGTTAATTATTAGGACAGATCATTTGCTCGTGACATCCAATTTGACATTTGATGAAAAAGAGTACTAGTATTGCTTTAACAACAGCTGCCACGCCTCTCACAGAAGCGCTACCTTGGCGGCTTTTTTTTGTCTGAAATTTGCAGATGGAATACACGAAACCTGCCTGATCAATAAAGCAGCATCTCAAAATTCTGGAGGAGCGTGGGCTTCGGATTCCTGACCCGAATAAAGCCCTCCACTATCTCAAGTATATTGGATACTACCGGTTAACGGGGTACTGTCTTCCTTTTCAAGATGGCTCGTCAGGCGATCACTCTTTTATCGAAGGCGCTTCGTTTGATGATGTGCTCAGTTTGTATGTTTTTGATAGAGAACTAAGAGTCCATATCTTAGATGCCATAGAGAGAATTGAGGTTGCATTTCGTGCCGCAATTTCAAACACGATGAGCTTGGATTACGGTCCGCATTGGTATCTGGACGAGCGTCACTTTGGGAAAAGATATGGGGGAAAGGCACAACAAACCTACGATCATGCAAAATTACTCAGGGGAATAGATAAGGCCGATAGCGTTTCACTTCGCCATTATCGGAAAACCTACACTGATCCAATTTATCCGCCAAGCTGGATGATGATTGAATCATTGTCTTTCTGACGGCACCGGGGTGATGACGGGTCAGTGGCCGCTTTTCCGGCCGGTGAAGGCCTTTCTCTGCCAAAGGAGTCCAGGTGGATGCCGGTCGCCTCTGGAGGATTTTGCGTTGGACGCGTTTTTGCAGTTTCCCGATCAATATCCGGGAAGGGTTTCCCCGCCATGGCCCTTTTCCGCATTCTTCACGGGGTGGTCGGGCACAGACGGGTGGCGGGGTTAATCCGGTGAGGGGGTCGAGCCGTATCTCTCCCGGTATTTCCTGATCTCACGATGGTATTTTTTGAAGGATGGAGCGGTTTGCAAATATCCAATCAGGTCTTCCAGTTTGAGGATGGACAGTACGGGAATCCCGTACTGTCGTTCAATTTTCTGGACTGCAGACAGGGATTCGCCATCGACCGTTTCCTGGCGGTCAAGTGCGATAACTACTGCACAGGGTTCGGCATCGGAAGCCGAAATGATTTCGATGGATTCATGGACGGAAGTCCCTGCCGTAATGACATCGTCCACGATGATGACCGGGCCGTTCAGTCCCGCACCGACCGTTTTGCCACCCTCTCCGTGGTCTTTGGTTTCCTTGCGGTTGAAAGCGTAGGGAATGTGCAGCTGATGGTTTTGTGCCAGTTGCATTGACGTGGCGGCCACCAGTGGAATGCCTTTGTAGGCGGGTCCGTACAGCATGAAATTGCACGGGAAATGCTCGACAATCAGTCTTGCGTAGGCAGAAGACAACCGGTTCAGAAGTTCGCCGTTGTTGAACAATCCTGCATTGAAAAAATAGGGGCTTGTCCTGCCGGATTTTAAGGTAAACTTTCCAAACCTTAAAATGTGATGCTCAATACACATTTCCAGGAATTCATCTCTGTAACCCGTCATGACCCGTACGACCGATAGTGTTTGATTCCGAATGTAGTACAACTGTGCAGGTCTTGGAAGCAGAAAAGCGATATTCCATGGAAACAGCGCCCTTGGAATATGCCGCGCCCGGATAACTCCACTACGTGGGCAGAGACGATAAGCGGATTTACCCATCCACGGGTGATCACCATGCTGTTTCTGGGGTTCTCGGCGGGACTGCCCCTGTTGTTGATTTTTTCTTCGCTTTCCCTGTGGTTGCGGGAAGCCGGGATGGACCGGGCCGTGGTGACATTCTTCAGCTGGGCAGCACTCGGGTATTCATTCAAATTTGTATGGGCACCGTTGGTGGACAGTTTGCCGCTGCCGATCTTGACCCGTCTTCTGGGCCGTCGGCGAAGCTGGATGATATTCGCCCAGGGGCTGGTCATGGTGGCCATCGTCCTGATGTCTTCATTGGATCCCGCGGCCGCTGGATTCAGTATCTCTTATCTGGCATTTGCCGCCGTGATGCTGGGGTTTTCCTCAGCGACCCAGGACATTGTCATTGACGCCTACCGCATTGAATCGGCCGAAGTGAAACTGCAGGCACTGATGTCCTCAACCTATATCGCGGGATATCGCATCGGCATGCTGGTGGCGGGAGCGGGGGCGTTGTATCTGGCAAGTTATTTCGGGTCCACCGAAGAAATGTATTCGTATGGTGCCTGGCAAAAAACCTATCTGGTCATGGCCTCGTGCATGCTGGTCGGCATCATCACCGTTCTGTTGATCCCGGAACCCGGCCAGAAGGGGGATGGGGACCTCACCGGCATCCGCCAGCAGATACAGGTCGTGGTGCTGTTCTTGTGCTGCGTGGCCGTTTTCATCATGAGTTATCTCGGGCTGGCGCAAATCGGTGCCGGGTGGAAGGCCACCCTGGCAGAAATGTCCGGCAACCGGGTTCTGGGCGGGGTCCTGGTTGAGCTGGTGAAATTGTGTGCCGGCCTGGGACTGGTGGTGATGACCGCAGCCGGGCTGTCACGACTCGGGATTGTGGAATTTACGGTGATCAGGAAACTGTACCTGAATCCGGTTGCTGAGTTCTTTTCCCGTTACGGACTCTATACGGCATTCATTCTGCTTTGTCTCGTCGGGCTGTACCGGATTTCGGATATCGTGCTGGGCGTCATTGCCAATATATTCTACCAGGATCTCGGGTTTACCAAGAATGAAATTGCCACGGTGTCCAAGGTATTCGGGTTGCTGATGACGCTCCTGGGTGGTTTCATCGGCGGACTGTCCGCCTTGCGTTTCGGCGTAATGAAAACCCTGCTGGCGGGTGCGGTGCTGTCCGCGGCAACCAACCTGCTGTTTATGACCCTGGCAAAAGTCGGTTATGACCTGGCGTTTCTTTACCTGGTCATTGGAGCGGACAGTTTGTGTGCCGGGATTGCGAGCGTCGCATTTGTGGCCTTTCTTTCCTCTTTGACTAGCATCCAATTCACAGCCATGCAATTTGCAATATTTACCTCGATCATGACCCTGATTCCGAAGGTGCTGGGAGGATATTCAGGTGGAATGGTAAACACGATGGGGTATTCGGGGTTTTTCCTTCTTACCGCGGTATTGGGGATACCGGTCGTGGTCCTGATTATCCTGGTCTCCCGCGATTCGAGATTCTCCTGATACCGGATTACAGGAACAGGCTGCGACCGAAATCATTGATGGGGAGTACGATGAGGCGCTGAACCAGGTTCAGGACCAGAAGCGCCAGGACCGGGGTCAGGTCAAGACCGCCGAATGCGGGCAATATGCTCCGGAAAGGCCGCAGTACCGGATTGCTCATTTCCCCGACCAGGCGAAATACCGGGTTGTAATTTCTCGGTGCAACCCAGCTCAATATCGCACTCACGAGAATGACAATGATCAGAATCCAGGTGGTGATGTTGATCACTTCGGCAACGCTCAGTACCAGTGACCCGGCAAAGCTGAACGGAATGCCCGAGATCAGAAGCAATGTTGCCGTCTTGGCCACCCCGACCACCAGCATCAGGACCACCGATGACAGGTCGATGCCATAGAGCCCCGGAATATACCGCCGTAACCATTTCAGCGGCGGATTGGTCAAGGCCACGACAAGCTGGGATACCGGGTTCCTGAAATCGACATGCAAGGTCTGGAACAGGAAGCGCAGTATCACGGCGATGAGATATAACCCCAGAACCGTATCGGCAATAAAACTGGATGCGTTGAGCAGGTAAGGCATTTACATCTCTCCAAGTGTTTTGGCCAAGTCATCCGATTTTACTATAGCGGCGTTGATTCCGGACGAGAAGGCCGCATCAATGTTCAGATTTTCCATGGTCCGGATGGCGGCTTCGGTGGTTCCTCCCGGAGAGGTGACCTGCCGTCTCAATTCAGCCGGGCCGTGTTCGCTGTCCAGGGCCAGTCTGGCGGCCCCCAGCGCGGTCTGAAGGGCCAGTATTCGGGCAGTCGGCCCGTCCAGTCCATGATCGATTCCTGCCTGGACCATGCTTTCCATCAACTTGAAGAAATAGGCCGGGCCACTCCCGGAAATCCCCGTTACCGTGTCAATATCCTCATCGGAGTTCACCCACACGACCTCCCCGACAGCGCGCATGATCTGCTCCGAATCCCGTTTTTGCTGATCACTGGCCAGGGGATTGGCCATCAGTCCCGAAACTCCGCAATTTACCAGCGCGGGAGTGTTGGGCATGACCCGGACAATGGGGAGGGCTCCACCCACCCAGTGGGCAATGGTGGTGCTGCGGATTCCCGCAGCAATCGATATGAGCAGGGGCCGACGGGCAATCAACGGGTTTCGGATGGAATCCAGTGCCTGCTTGAGCCTTTGCGGTTTCACGGCGAGGATGACGATATCCGCGGTTTCAACGCATTGGCAGTTGTCTGCAAAGCAGGAGACATTGAATTGGGTCTGAAGAAAATCGCGTTGACTCCCGGATGGGTCAGAAACGAGGATTCTGTCCGCGGGCCAGTCCGAGGAGATCAGTCCACCGATGATGCTCCGGGCCATATTGCCGCCACCGACAAAGGCCAGCGTCGTGTCAGGTTTCAGGGTCGGCGTCATGGTTTCTCCTCGTTCAGTTGGGTCGGGGCCCGAAAATTGCGGTGCCGATCCGTACCTGGGTTGCACCCTCGGCAATGGCGGCCTCCAGGTCAGCCGTCATTCCCATGGACAGCTGGTCCAGTTCATGGCCTTCGGCATTCAGCCGTTCCAGGGTCTCCCGGCACTCGCGAAAGACCGCTCTTTGCCTTTCGAAATCGGATTCTATTTTCGGGAGGATCATGAGACCCCGGAATTTCAGGTTCGGGAGGGACAGGAAGCATTTCGACAACTCCGATACCCGTTCGGCAGTGACCCCTGACTTGGTGGCTTCGTGCTGCAGGTTGAGCTGGACCAGGACATTCAAGGGAGGGTGGTTTTCCCGGTACCGGTTGAGTTTCTGTGCCACCTTCAGGCTGTCAATGGTGTGCACCCAGTCAAAATACTGGGAGATGAGCTTGCATTTTCGACTCTGGATATGACCGATAAAATGCCACTTTGTCCTGTCCGCGGTGTGGTCGGGTGAGAGCAGGTCGGCAACAAGATTTATTTTTTCAACGGCTTCCTGCAGAAAATTTTCAGCAAAGTCCCTATGGCCCAGCCGGGCCAGCCCGGCAACTTCTTCCGCCGGGTGCCGTTTGCTGACGGCGATCAACCGGATGGAATCCGCATCCCGGCCATACCGGCGGCTGTATTCCCGCAACCGTTCAACGGTGTGCCGGTAGCGACCCGCGGTCTGGTTCGTATCAGGACCCATGTTCATTTGTGGTGGAATATACTTCCGGAAATCTTTTCAATTCGGATCAGTCCGGTGTGCTGCCGCGGCAGTGCATCGGTGCCGGCTGCACCGCATCAGGCACCAATGGCCCGGGTGATGAATATATCACCAAGAAGCGGGGAGGAAAAATCGGACATCTCGTTTGGCAGGCATTTTCCGGTTAACGGAATGCGGACCCTGGATGTCCGTGGAGCGAAACGGAGTTTCTGTGGCTGTATTTTTGAACTGTCGTTGGCTCCAGTCAGGCTGCCGGTCCCCCTACGTCATCTTCTTGTAACCGTGTGGATGATGGCAACCCGGTTCAAACCGGGATTCCTGGTTGGCACCTCCCATTCAAGGCTACGATAGCCGTTTCCGGTCTGTTGATGGGTTCTGTGTCCAGGGTCGCTTCCACAAGGCGTTGTATCCCAGATAAAGTGATCCGCAACATATCGAAGGCTCGGTACCAGACCACGGCACATCTGATCGAAGCGGTAGAGTGGGAGGCAGTATCATTGCAGAAGCGATCAGGCCACACTGTGACATCAACTGCACATCCCTGCTATTGGCTTTGAGTTGACCCCGGCCAGTGATTCCGAACACGGTCCGTGCCAGGCCGGGCTGCGGCAGCACCTGGATTCTCCCCTGGGGTCGCGTACCCGCACCTTCGTCGCCGACCGCGGACTGGATAACGACACCCTCCGGGCCACGGCGTA
>WTGA01000145.1 GCA_011523765.1 Gammaproteobacteria bacterium | reverse complement strand
TTGCAGTCGAACTCACCCAGACATTCTTCCTGCCGCGGTATCCCGTTGAACTAACGCCATGGGGTCCTCAGAGTATTCCGAGTCTCTCCCGGTCTCGCAAAAGCAATGGTCTGGGTCGGTGATTCCGGCCAAAACCCCTGAATCAATCGAAAACCGGGTGGAATCGCGGAAGCCGGGCTGGCCTGCCCCCTGCAATTTGAGACAGAGCCGCTTCGCAGGGAACCGCGCAGTCCATCACCCCGGAGCGGATTGGCCCGGATGAATGGCCGGTAAAGACCGGTTTCAGATCAAGGAGCGCAGTTCCGAATCCAGCCGGTCCAGGATGTCATCGTAGCGGAATGCACCTACTTTGACACCACGCTTTTTCAGGTTGACATAATTGGGGCCGCACCACAGCCCCAGGTCCGCATCATCGGTTTCCCCGGGACCGTTGACCCGGCACCCCATGACGGCGATGGTAATGGCGTGCTCTTCGGCCCATCGCGTTCTTTCCTTGACCTGTCGGGCAAGATCAATGAACGCCTCATTTTCAACCCGGGAGCAGCTGGGGCAACTGATCAGGTTCAGTTTGTCCTCATTGAAGTGGACAACCGTCCGCACCCGGCCCCGGGAAATATCCTCGAGCAGTTGCCGGCCGGCCCGGACCTCTTCATGCTTTTGTTCATGGGGCAGGGTAAGCGACACCCGGATGGTGTCGCCGATGCCCTTGCCAATCAGCTGTTCGAATGCAATCCTGGTTTTTTCGATGCCTTCCGGAGGCATGCCGGCTTCCGTTACCCCGAGATGCAACGGGATTTCGGGCCGGACCCGGGCGAATCGCTGGCAGGCGTCCACCGTTTTTTTCGGATCGGAATCTTTCAGGGAAACGCAATACCGGGTAAATCCGATCCGGTCCAGCCATTCGCTGTGCTCCAGCGCACTGTCCACCATCGGGGCAACGGAATCCTCCCCGTGGTATTTCTCCAGCTTGTCCGGGTCCACGGACCCGGCGTTGACCCCGACACGAATCGCGCAATCCGACTGTTGGGCGATGTCCACGAGAAACTGCACTTTATCCTTCCAGGGCTTGTTGCGTTCATGATGGTAAAGATGGCCCGGGTTGTAGCGAATCTTGTCCACGTGGGGGGCGAGAATTCTGGCAAGGCGATAATTTTCCTGGAGGTCGACGCTCAGGACGGCATCGGATTGCTGCCGAAGCTCGATCAGTGCATTGGCATCGCGCTTGTTGTCCACGGCGATGCGGACAATGTCGGCTCCCGCCGCTTCCAGTAACCGGAGCTGTTTCAGGGTGGACGGAATATCGGTGGTCCGGGTGGCGCACATGCTCTGTACGGCAATGGGATGGCCGTTTCCAATGGCGATCCTCCCGATGGCAACCTCGCGGGTTGGGTTTCGTGCGATCATGGGACTCTTGCGAAAAAAATCACTCTAGCGTTTTATCGGGGTTTAGTCAAAAATATATCACGCTCAATGGTACCTTTAAGCGTGATGCAAAGGAACAGGCGGATTGCTTCCCTTGAAACATGACATTTCAACCATCAGGAATTTGCTGCGGGATTCACCGAAATTCGGCGGGCGGGAGGTTTTCTGTTTCCCGGAAATCGACTCGACCAATAGCTGGCTGATGAGCCAGGAAGACATTGATGGGACCCTCTGCCTGGCCGAAAAGCAAAGTGCAGGCCGGGGACGGCAGGGTAAAACCTGGATCGCACCGGAATCCGGAAGCATTCTGATGTCGATCGGGTTGACACTCGATACCCGCTTTTGCAGTGCCTTGTCGCTGGTCTCGGGCCTTGCCCTGGTGGAATCGTTGAAAGAGGCAGGGGTGGCGGACCTTTCGCTGAAGTGGCCCAATGACGTACTGCTGAATCACAGGAAGCTGGCCGGTATCCTGGTGGAAGTGTCGGGGACGCGATGTGTGCTCGGGATCGGGGTGAATATCCGGGTCCCGGCGCTGACAGGCCATGCCATCGATCAACCCTGGACCGACCTGGCCTCCAATGGATATCGAATGGACCGTGACCGGTTGGTGGTGTCGATTGTGCTGCACCATGAACGGTTGCTCCGCGAATACCTGGCAAGCGGGTTTGAAAGCCTTGCAGGGCAATGGAATGACTGCCATGCCCAGGCCAACCAGGAGGTCCGGGTTCTTTCCGGCGGAAAAACGGTCCATGGCATCGCGTTGGGGGTGAATCGGCATGGAGAACTCCTGGTGGAGCGGGACGGCAGGGTCATCCCGGTAAATTCCGGCCGGCTCTCCACGGCAACCGGTTTCCGGCAGGAAGCGTGGACGGGACAATGAAGCTGTTCATTGACATCGGCAACCGGAGGATCAAGTGGGCCACCTCGGGCCAACTCGAGACCGCATCCCGGCGCAACCGGTACGGGAAAGAAATCCAGGAACAGGTGGTCGATGCGGCCCCGGAAAATCTGCGGCAGAACCTGGGCCGGCAATTCGAGGCACTGGCCCGGCCGGAAAAAATCGTGATCAGCTCGGTTTCCGGGCCGTCCGCGTGTCATGCCGTGATCGCCCTGTGCCGCGAATTGTGGCAGCGGCAACCGGAGATGCTGCAGGCAGGGGCGCAATTCGGCCCGCTGAAAAACCGGTATCATCCTCCGCATTCACTGGGGATTGACCGTTGGGCAGCACTGGTGGCGGCGGATCACATGCGGGAGGGGGAACGGGTTGCAGTGGTGGATGCTGGGACGGCCATCACCATTGATTTCATAGAATCGGACGGCAACTTCCCCGGCGGGATGATTTTCCCCGGGATTGCGACTATGATTCGGTCCTTGAATCTTTCAACGGATCAAATCCAGGTGCATCCCGCCATTCCAGCTGACCGGACGAAATTGCAGATCACCAACAACACTACGCAGTGTGCCGTCGCCAATGGTGTCGTCCTGTCGGTCGTGGCAACCATTGATCGGGCGATCGAGATGTTTGAATCCGAACCGGGGTCGAAGCCCGGGGTCTTCGTCACGGGAGGGGATGCCGGCATTGTCGAAGGACTCAGTGGTCATGAGATGCGGGTTGAGCCGGCACTGGTCCTGGTCGGCATCCGGATGCTCGAAAGAAGATTTTCATCATGAAGTGGATCGCCGCAATGCTCCTGATCGTCAACGTGGCGGTATACCTGTGGTCGAGCGGCCGCCAGGGGAATGAGGTCGACCCGTCCATCGCATCCCGGTCCGAAGTCAACAGGGAGGGCATGCTGCTGCTGAGTGAAACCGGGAATCTGAAACAGGTCGGAACGATTGTGGGCCGGCCGGACACCGAAGGGGGAGGTGAGACGGCGGTTGGTACGCCCCTGCCGGCAGGCGATGCCGGTGAAACCGCGGACCCGTCGCAACCCGGTCTTGCGGATGCCGGGAACAGGGCTCCGGAAACGGCCGGAAGCACTGCCAAGCCGGACCGTCCTGAGACCGGTGCCGCCCGGGCCTGCTTTCGTCTCGGGCCATTCAAGAAAGACGATTCATGGCGCGAAGCGATGCAGTGGATGGGCAACCATGGCATCACGTTTGCACATGTCGTCAGTGACAGCCGTGAACTGCAGGCCACACGTGTCTTTCTCGGACCCTACGCCTCCCGGCCCCAAACCGAACCCGTGGTGGCACAGTTGAAGGAAAAAAATCTTGAACATTTTGTCTATCGCGTGGAGGACGGCAGTTTCAGGATATCGCTGGGATATTTCACCCAGGAGGCCCTGGCGGAAAAATTTGTGGTCCACCTCAAGTCGATCGGGGTCACCGCCGAACATCAATCCGAATACCAGAAACTCGGGGCGTTCAACTGGATGGAGATTCCAGTCACGTCGGTTGAGCAGAGCAGGTTGAATGCGCAGAACTGGGGGGAGCCTGCGGTATCCCTTTCCCGGGTGGAATGTTAGCCGGACCCAAACGAAAGTATCACTCTTTGCGAGAGTTTTTCATCTTGAATACCGAGTTGACCCGCGCAGATTTTCGGACGGCGGGAGGTATGGTAACCTGCCCGGGGAAGTGCAAGACCTCGTTGCCCTGCTGAAGGAAGACCGCAAGGCACCCATCAAAGAAAGCATCCACCGGGTATACCCGAAAAAATGATCCCCGAAAGATTCAGGCACCTGAAAATTTCCCCTGAAAGAGTAAGGGGACCGGAAAGAGCCAGGCTCTCAAGAACCCGGGCCTGGGCCGGAGATGCGGGCCTGGATGATATCCTGAACAGAAGTTACGAGGAGTGTATCGCTCAGCTGTAAATGACGGGGAAACTGGAAGAATTCTACACCGCATTTCCAGAGTATCGTCCGTGACCCGGTTTCCCCCTCGAACCCGGCACGGCACCAGGCATCCCCGGGAACGGCCAGGTCGGCGGGTCACTGAAGGCCTTTGACGCTTTCTGCCATTGCCCGGGCAGGGGTATCCCCTGTGTCCGGCATCCCCTGGCCTGCCAATAAAGTCCGGTGACGTTTTTCGAACGGTGATGGCGGTGCCGGCAGGGGCATGGGCCCTTTCATCCCGTCCCGCAGGGAATCCGCACCCGTTTCTTTCCCAAATGAGATGAGTGGATTGATGTTCCCGGCCTATTGCATTGATCCGGTTGTTCTGCTTAAAATCGGCCCCCGTTTTTCAATTCGCCCCCGCAGGGTTTCACGGGATGGATGGAAGGACGGACAATGATGGAAAAAGGCGTTTTGAATCATGGATGTAGGATTGTTTTTTTCGACTGTTGCCCGCATAGCTCAGTTGGCTAGAGCAGCTGATTTGTAAAAAAATTGCACCTTTGCCGGGAAACCGGTGAAGTGGAGGTGGCTAAAACGGGGAAACCTTACTAGTAGAGCGTGGGAATCGGTTGCTTTCGCGCAGCCGGTATCCGGCAAATATTAATGGCAATCCCGTGCTACACCCGAGCGATGTATCTCGGTGTGGAGTGTAGAGACTTTACACCACCCGCCTAAAGCGTAGTGAGATGTCGGATTACACAGGTCAGTGCGCCATGGTGAAGAGAAAGTCCAGACCCCAAACTCGAAGACCACGGTGCAGGAGGGCACAATCCTCATGAACCGGGTGCCGACAGGCCGCGAAAGCGGTAGCGGGTAAGAATCAGCAGGTCGTGGGTTCGAGTCCCTCTGCGGGCTCCATTGTGAAGGGCAGCCATGTCATGGTGGGGACCTTGTGCAGCAGTTGCTTCGGGCGGGGTCACCCGCTGGGGCAATCAAAGGCGCCATGGGAATTTGACGGCCCGGTTCCCCGTGCCGGAAACGGAAAACGGGCCGATTTTGTAAACTTGGTGTATTGACAGAGTTTGGTTATTACGCGAAAATCGATTGTTTTGTGACTAAATTTTGCAGAAGGAGGGGTTCCCGAGCGGTCAAAGGGGGCAGACTGTAAATCTGCTGGCTCAGCCTTCGGAGGTTCGAATCCTCCCCCCTCCACCATTGATTGAGCGATTTGGGCGTTTGGGGTGGATTTGAACGCAATCCCGGGTTGTGCCGGGGAGCCCGCGGAGATTCCCGCGGGGGTCGCCGGAGACATCTCCGGTTGGAAGTCATGGCGTACCGATGCGGGTGTAGTTCAACGGCTAGAACCTCAGCCTTCCAAGCTGATGATGTGGGTTCGATTCCCATCACCCGCTCCATCGGCTCCGGACATTGGCCGGGGGTGGCTGAATTGGTAAACGATGCCCATATAGCTCAGTCGGTAGAGCACTTCCTTGGTAAGGAAGAGGTCACCAGTTCAAGTCTGGTTATGGGCTCCAGCAACCAAGTGCCCGTGAAGCGGGACAGATATCTTCAATCGAGTGAAAATTGAGATTTGACACATGTCGAAAGAAAAATTTGAAAGAACGAAGCCGCACGTGAACGTGGGCACGATTGGTCACGTTGACCACGGCAAGACGACGCTGACGGCGGCGCTGACGAAGGTGTTGTCGGCGCGACACGGCGGTGCGGTGACGGCGTTTGACGAGATTGACAATGCGCCGGAGGAGCGGGAGCGCGGGATCACGATTGCGACGGCGCACGTGGAGTACGAGACGGAGAACCGTCACTATGCGCACGTGGACTGTCCGGGTCACGCGGACTATGTGAAGAACATGATCACCGGTGCGGCGCAGATGGACGGGGCGATTCTGGTGTGTTCGGCGGCGGACGGTCCGATGCCGCAGACGCGGGAGCACATTCTGCTGGCGCGTCAGGTTGGAGTTCCGTACATCGTGGTGTTCCTGAACAAGGCGGACATGGTGGACGACGAGGAGCTTTTGGAGCTGGTGGAGATGGAGGTCCGGGAGTTGCTGGACAGCTACGAGTTTCCGGGGGACGACACGCCGATCATCGTGGGTTCGGCGCTGAAGGCGCTGGAGGG